>JANOPQ010000127.1:0-17766 GCA_031421935.1 Bacteroidota bacterium
TTTGCAACAGCAAGCAGAGATAAATCGGTAAAGATTTGGGATTACAATTCATTTTCTGTTTTAGAAAGATTGGAAGGAAATGATGGAAAAGGACATATTAATTCAGTCAATAAATTGCTTTGGCTAGAAGACGGCACCTTGCTTTCTGCAGGCGATGATCGTGCGGTGCAAGCTTGGAAAAGATAAATCCCCCGAAAATAATTTTCGAGGGATTTATTTTAATTCAGAATTCAGAATTCAGAATTAGTCTTTCAACAAGATAATCTGCTGTTGCTTTTCATTCATCAAAATACTTACATGATAAACACCCTTCGCAATACCATCCGTATTTACTAATGCGGTATTAACACCGTTGGTTGCATTTCCAGTTTTAGTAATTAATGTGCGTCCGATGTTGTCTATTAAGCGTATGATGTATTCTCCTTCTTCCTCTGCAAAGAATTGTACATTAACAATTTCTTGAGCAGGATTTGGATAAACTAAAATTTGAAATGAGTTCGATGCATCATCCACTTTTGAGCAATTGTATGTGGTAATTCCACCAACAGTTCTGATCGAACTAGTTCCACAACCATTCGATGTGGTCACTGAAACTGATTGATTTATGTATCCCGTGCTGGACCACTGTACGGTTGCGTTTTTAGTTCCTTGTCCTGCGGTAACAGTGCCACCCTGAGAAATTACCCAATTGTAATTGATAGCGCCAACAACTGTATTTACGCTATAATTAGCCACGCTGTTTGTACAAATCAAGGTGCTTACATTTGCTATGAGACCCGCCTTAGCAGGTTTTCCAGAAACTGTTAAACTTCTTATTACACTTTCACCACAGTTATTCACTGCTTTCACTGTAATAGTAATAGTGTTAAAGTTTCCAAAATCAACAAGGATAGAATTAGTACCAGCACCTGACACAATCGTAGCTGATCCAACATTCCAGATGTAACTATCAGCTCCAATAACCGGTGCAATTGAATAGGCCACACCGTTTGTATTACATAGTCCTGTACTTATGCCACTGATAACACTCGGAGTGTAAGGAGTATTTAACGTCATTGATTTTGTGCGATTAGGACTGTTTCCACAAATATTTGATCCTTTCACTGTCAAAGTGCCACCTATATAGCCACTCACAAATTCTGCAGTGATGATGTTTGTCCCTTGGCCACTTAATATATTAACTCCTAATGGTGTTGTCCAAATGTAACTGGAAGCTCTTGCTACCGATGCAATACTAAAGGTAGCTATATCACCAGCACAATTTTTACTTGGACCAGAAATAGAAGGCGGAGTTACTGGAGCAGCCACTTGAAACTCGAGTGGTATACATGCCGAAATACTTTCAGCACATGAGTCTACTCCCTTCACACAAACATTTCCAGCGATACCATTTTGGATGGCTATATTGGTCCAGTTTACAACAATGGTGTTGGTTCCTTGTCCAGATGTAATGGTGCAACCTGTAGGAACGGTCCATAAATAAGTATCGGCTTCAGGGAAAGATGGAATGGTAAATGTTCTCGAACCGGCAATTCCTGGAATACATCCTTGAGCGATACCACCTCCAACAGAAATAGGTCCTGGTGTTACAAGAACAATAGGTGAAGCTCCACTTATCATTTCTCCATTCACATAGTTCACAACGTAATTAGAAGGTTGTACCATGTTAAGATTTGACGGAACAATTGAATAAAGACCTGGTGCAATTCCCGTTGAGGAAACCGGAACATTTAATGCGTTTAGGATTTCATACGTAGGTCCGGAAATAACCAAATTACTATCAACATCTTGGTATCGGTACCCTGCTACCGTATGCGTAAACGGATCTGCAACACCATCACAAGAAACATATTGATCATCGGCCGTAACCGTTAATTCAGCAGGAACAATGGTAAGTGCGCCTAATTCATAACTGATGTCGAAGTTTTCGTTGAGTAATGCGCCTGGAACTATAGAATGTACTCCTACTTCCATTCCTGTAATTAAATTGATTGAATTGAAAGTAAGTGAATCGTCAACAGGTGCTGAAATATCATCTTCATCAATAATGATAAACATGTCTTCATCATTATCATCGGCAACCGTTTCGCCATTCACTAAGGCTCTGCCGTTTACTAAAGCTCTTGCATTAACAAGCGCTCTTCCATTTACCAAGGCTCTTCCATTCACCAAAGCTCTTGCATTTACTAAGGCTCTTGCATTTACTAACGCTCGTGCATTAACTAAAACGGTTGTGTCGTTATCATCTTGGTAATTGAAAACAGAAGCTACCGCAACATCTACCACATGGTTCGTATCTAAAACATAAGATCCATTTACTAAGGCTCTAGCATTAACAAGGGCTCTAGCATTCACTAAAGCTCGCGCACTGGCCATGCAACTTAATTGATCGATATCCGCATTTACTAATGCTCTTCCATTTACTAATGCTCGTGCATCTACTAAAGCAACTTCACTGGCTAAATCAAGTTCGTGTGCCGCTTTAATTTCATTGGCAAAGGCTACTTTTTCAGAAAGCGTAATCATGCCATCCGGATAAGTATAAGTAAAGTTTAAATTTTCAATTACATCGCCGTAGGTAATGGTAGTATCATTTGGTTTTATCACCAATGGCATTTTTTGTACAGATAATACACCGTCATCAAACTGATAGTTGTAGGTAGCAGCCAAGAGTTGAGAAGCGGGTAATGATAAATTCGTCACATCAGAAGCAGGACGAATAAAGTAGAGTCCAGTATTGCTGCTACTGGTTGCTGAGCTCGTAAATGTAATATTGTTTTCTAGACCCAAATCTGCAAGGGTAAGTGAAGTGCTGGAAAGATCCAGTCCATCTATAGAAATGGTAGCACTGAAGGCAGGTAATTGCTCACCATATTTCTTTGTTGCATTGTTTGCCGTGATCACGACATTGATGGCTTGTGTTCCCAATAAATATAAACTATCTGCAGAAGCACCTCCATCCAATCCTGTGAGTGATGCAGGCGGATTGTAAATTCTCAACGGTGGATTCCCAACGAATGGCGGAATAATTACACTGAGTAATCCTTGATTGATAAACGTGGCCGGTAAGGTGTCATATCTGAAAATAACTTTTGCATCGTCACTTATAAATTTCCCTACAACCAGAACTTCAACGGTATCTGTGCCAGGCGTAAATAAGGAGTCTTGCAAGTATCTATTGAGTGCAATGGGTTGTGGTCGGCCTAGCGTTTTTAATGCAGAGTCAGGTTGTACAAATCCGTATCCAGAAATAACATCATATCCTGGATCGTACATATTTAAGGTAGTATTCAGTAAAGTCGATTTCATTTGTGCAGGACTAAGTTCAACACCGGAGAATTTCTTACTTGCTTCTTGAAGTAATGCGCTAACCGCTGCGATATGTGGTGCAGCTGCGGATGTTCCAAAGAAATTTGGAAATAAATCACCGTCGATATTTTGTCCACCTAAGTAAACCGTAGTGTTAACACCATTTGGTGCCATAATATCGGGCTTCTGTCTAACTACTCCTTTTACTTCCACACCTCCTCTTGAAGAGAATGAAGCTGCTGAAGGTTGACTTACACCAAATGCAGGTGTGTTCGTATATAAAACAGCACCCACGGCTATAGCACCTTCTGCGTTGGGTTGTCCAACAACAGTAGCACCACCATTTGCAAATTCATTGATGGTTGCATCGCCACGGAAAATTACATATTTGAATTTCACATTTTGCGATCCCCATTTACGTGTGATCATAATGTTTGCATTCGTGTTTCCACTCACCACAAACGGAAGAATTTCTAATGGATCACCCCAAATATTATTTCTGTTGAATCCAAATAAGCGATTTCCTGCATTATCAATTAAATAAATATCTAAGTCGTTTACTACACCCGGAAGTTGTCCTAATGAGTAAATAGAATCTTGCCATTGTAGTACGATAGTATAAGTTCCTGCTTTTAAATTGATATTTTGATAGATGTCGCCACCTCCAAAATTATGTGCAGTTCCTACATATCCTGCAGGTGCTGCGGTGGGCGCGAATACTCCTTCATATGATGCAGTACCAAAATTACCAGCTGCAGAAATATAGGTGGTGCCATTAGCTACCACTTTATCTACCGCTTTAGAAACTACACCATCATCAAAGAAAGGTTCTGTTATATAAGTTACGTCATCAACAATAATATCACATCCAATACTATCTAAAGCAACAATTCCCTCCGCAAAATTTCCTGCACTCACAAATCCAGTATGAAATGCTAAGGTTGCTTTAGGTGCAATATCATGAATGATTTGCAACATGGCTCGCCCTTCATCTGTTCTTCTTCCATAAGGATATTCTTCTACTATTTCTACTGGTGTAGTGAAATTTGGATTTCCTACTCCTGGCAAATCTGCATTCAATAAATCGGTGCCTGCAGGGTCAATAGATACTGTATTGTAACTGTCAGATATTACTCCAATTTTAATTCCATCACCATATACGTCCCACGCTAAACTAGCCGTGTCCGAACGCATCGCTCTATCGCCTTGTGTTTTGGTTAATCCAGTGTTAATCGAATTAACGACAGCTTGACTACTTACCAGTGGCGGATAGTATGGTCTTACATAATTGATTAAAGTTGGCAGTGAATCCAATTTTGATAAATTAGAAATTGGAATTTTTCCAGTGATAATAAAGGTGGTATCTCCATTGTCAATGAAACTATTCATTCCATAATTTGGTGTTTGCAATAATGCTAATGCACTGTCATGTTTTCCAAATTCTGTTATGACTTCAATGAGTACTTGTGTACTGTCTAATAAGAAAACAGTATTGTTTTCTGTAATGGTGTCGGCTACATTAATTCCATTGGCTAACTGGAAAAGTTCAGACCCAATTAAGTTGGGCACTGCTCCATTTGCGGGTGGTTCATAACCTGGAATGATACAAGGCGAAGTTTCAAGAACAATTACGATAGAATCAGTTGCTGAACATGATTGATAGAAAACTTCTACATAATAGGTTCCTGGAGTAGTAATAGTAATTGTACTTGTGGTTTCGTTTCCTGGCGACCATAAATATGTGGCACCCGGTATGGAGTCAACAGATAAATCAGTTGAACCTAAATCAGGACATAGTAAACTTGAAGATGTAATATCAATTAACGGCAAAGAATCTTGTAAAATAGAAAATGTAGTGTCGTAAACACAACCATTTTCATTCTTTGTTAATGTGTAAACACCAGCCAACAGCCCAGTGAATATTCCAGTGTTATTTCCTTGACTATAATTGGGGCCATACAAATTGAAAATGTCGTAAATACCCTCAGGGGTTCCTGAATTACCAATTATTACTTCATTACCGCCACCACCTTCAAAATAATCAGCATCAACAGAACCTCCAGTTTGACCACCGCAATTAATATCAGTGATGATTAAGTTATTAAATATAAATGGAACGCTAATAAAAACTTCAACTGAGTCTAGATAAGTACATCCATACCCATCCGTTGCCGTGACAAAATAAGTTGTATTCGATGTAGGGTTGATGGTTGCAACTTGTGTGGTATCTCCATTACTCCAAGAATAAGATGTAAAATTGGGACTTGCATATAACAAGGTGGAAGATTCTGCACAAGCATTTACGGATCCTTCACTTCCAGCAATTAATACTGGAGTTGTAACCGTAACGGATCCACTCGTTGCATTGCATCCATTGAGTGTTACATCGACAAAGTAATCATAGGGCACAGAAACAGTAATTGTGCTCGAAGATTCGTTGTTTGACCATGCATAGCTATCAAATGTCGTGGGTGCAGATAATCCAATACCTACAGCGTCTATTTCATTATAATCTGGTGCACCAGCTGAATTCAGCGCTAATCTTACTTCCGAAACATTAAATGATGTGGTAGGAAAATTAATATTCAATACATTGATAGCCCCTTCTTGCGGTCCAGCAGTATTGGTATACACTACTTCGAACAATTGTGTATTTGGATTTTTTATATATACCGTGTCGATAGCTCCAGGCTTATAAGTTTGGTAAATTTTAATGAAATTAATTGGAGCTGGATTATCATAAGCGATTTCAATAAATTCTCTAGCGTTATCTTGGGTGGCTCCTGACCATGCCTCTTCAAAGTCACCGTAGGTAGGTACATTTGGCGCACCTAAAATATCTTGCGCAGACCACGAAGTTGGAGAATATTCACTGCTAAAATCAATAACACTCGTTCCATAACGTAAGTCAGTAACTTCGGCAACTCCTAATTCAATGGAACCCATAGTACATGTAGGTAATGTTAAATTTCCATTATAGGTAATCATTGGAGGAAATTGCAGCCCTGTATTATCAATAAAATTATCGCAATTGTCATCTAATCCATTCAAGCAAATTTCCGTAGCTCCCGGATTTACTGAAGTATTTGAATCATCACAATCCGTACTATCCAATACATATCCGATAGGAGCACCAATACAAGAAGATTGAATCACTAACGGATCTCCATATCCATCTTGATCAGCATCTGCATAATAATCTATGCTCGGATTGATGATGATGTCTGAACCATTATCGTTACTGGTAAAAACAGGGTTGTTACTAACGATTCGAATTCGATAACCAGTACCAGAAATAAAGGGCGGAAGAGTAGCATTGATTGTCCCCGAAGTTGTATCTGCAACAGATCCAATAGCGTTTTGTAAACCAAAGCTACCGTTTTCATCACTTAGATATGCAGTAAAAATATTTCCAGGATTATATACTCCAGTTGCAGTATATGGAATAGAGAAAGTGTCGCCAGAACAAAAGGGACCAAAAGTTCCTGTTACGTCAATATCATTTGTAACCAACGCTTCCCCCACTGCAAAATCGCTGAAGGATGTTATACCAGATATAGAAATGGAGGTAGATCCATTGCTCGTTACGTTTGGATATGTCCAATTAGGACTATTGAATTTCCCCACAATTAAATTGGACGAATTTGCAGGTCCATCCAACTCAGCATTATCCCAATTAAAACCAATAAATGCTTGGTCAAAAGTGGCTCCGTTATTATTGATTTTCCAATTTCTATTTACACTCTTTGCAGGATTAATATTTGATGTAGCTATACCCGGATGTTCAACATTGAGTGTTGATACCATAATTCCGCCAATCCCTAAATTATTAATTAATGTTAATTGTACAGGCCTGTAACCAGCAGCATCTCCAACAGGAAATGTTAATCCAAAACTACCAACTGGATAATTGATTTGTAGATTACCATCCACATACATTGGTGGATTAGCATTATTTTGATAGTTTGCACCAGCAGCTAGAATGAGCTTGTTCGGGCCCGTGTGAATTGGTCCATAGTTAAAATTAAGTAATCCTGTAATGGTTTGGTCGCCACCTAAAGTGACACCAGTAGAAAGATTAAACATTAACATATTACTAATGGTACCTGTTCCGTTGATGTTTTGGGGATTGGCACCATTGATCATTTCTAAATTGCCTAAAGAAATTATACCATTATTGATGAGTGTTTGACCGCTGAAGGAAAATGAAGATCCTCCAGAAACTTCAGCACTGTTTGTTACATCCATAGAAGCAGCATAACCCCCAACCCAACTTAATGTTCCGTCTATTGTTAAATCAATACCCGGCCCATTGCCAATCGTTAGTGTACCTGAATTAAAATTCAATGTAGCTCCGTTTTCAATAATAGTTTGGTCCAGTGTGATGGATCCACCAAGGGAAACTGTATGCGGACTTCTGATAGTAATTACATTGTTAACAGAAGGCAAGGGTCCCGAAGATGCAGGAATCCAACTCGAACCGTCGTATGTTTCCCACGTGGTTCCAAAAATCCAATCTCCATTGTTTACACTGCGGAAATCACCTAGTGATTGAGCCTGTAGTTGAAATAAATTAGTGCTAATAATCGTGAAAGCAATTAATAATTTAGTTGTTAAATTTTTTATCATATGAAGATTAGGTTTTAGAGGCTAGACCGATCTGCCCCAATTTTCACGCAACTTACAAAAAGTCCTCGAAATGACCTACATTTTATTGGTAAAATCACCGTTTTTGGTGGCAATTTTATTGTTTATTTAACATAGATTCTAAGTTTACGGTTTTTTAATCCTCAGTTCAGTTAGTTGATCAACTTTGGTCTTATGGAAAGGGCTTTATTTTTTTCGATTGAATTCTTTGAATCTCACTACATTTGCCACATGCGCAATGAAAATTTAAAAAACGAGAAGGATGATCTTACTTCTGCTGAAAAAGAGCTTGAAAAAGTATTGCGCCCTGCCGATTTTCAGGATTTTACGGGTCAGGATAAAGTCATTGAAAATCTGCGAATTTTTGTTCGTGCCGCCGCTCAAAGAGGGGAGGCCTTGGATCATGTGCTCTTACACGGACCTCCTGGTTTAGGGAAAACTACATTGGCGCATATTATTTCAAATGAATTAGGGAGTAGTATTAAAACTACGTCCGGACCCGTACTGGATAAACCTGGAGATCTTGCTGGTTTACTCACGAACTTGGAACCAAATGATGTGCTTTTCATTGATGAAATTCATCGTTTAAGTCCTGTGGTGGAAGAGTATCTTTATTCTGCCATGGAGGATTATCGTATCGACATCATGATTGAATCTGGACCCAATGCACGATCTGTACAAATTAAATTAAATCCATTTACGCTAGTAGGAGCAACTACTCGTTCAGGACTCCTTACTTCTCCTTTGCGCGCTCGTTTTGGAATTACTTGTCGTCTCGAATATTATGATGCAAAACGATTGCAATTAATTATTCTTCGCGCATCCGAAATTTTGAAAATGGAGATTGTAGATGAGGCCGCTTTTGAAATCGCAAGAAGAAGCAGAGGAACACCGCGTATTGCAAATTCTCTTCTTCGTCGTGTGCGCGATTTTGCTCAGATAAAAGGAGATGGAAAAGTAGATATGAAGATTGCTCAATATGCACTTTCTGCGCTGAATGTAGATGAATTTGGTTTGGATGAGATGGATAATCGAATCTTAACTACGATCATTGATAAATTTAAAGGCGGACCAGTAGGAATTAATACATTGAGCACCGCAGTTGGAGAAGAAGCCGGAACAATTGAAGAAGTATACGAGCCGTTTTTAATTATGGAAGGATTTTTAATGCGTACTCCAAGAGGAAGAGAGGTTACTGAAAAAGCCTTTAAGCATTTAAATAAAACGTATCGTAAAAATACGGGAACTCTTTTCGAAGAGTAGTTTTTTGTCAGATGAAATTCAACGTCTTTAGAATACACTAGTCCTTGTGAAGGAAAGCAATGCAAATATCATTAAAAGTGAAGCCTTAAAATTGGGCTTTTCTCATGTTGGTATTTCTAAAGCTGGATTTTTAGAGGAAGAAGCACCTCGTTTGGAACAATGGCTCTCGCAAAATCGACATGGTAAAATGTCGTACATGGAAAACTGGTTCGACAAAAGATTAGATCCTCGTTTGTTAGTGGATGGCGCTAAATCTGTAATTAGTTTGTTGTTGAATTATTATCCGCAAGAAATTCAAGATCCATCGCTCCCAAAAATTTCTAAATATGCTTATGGTCGTGATTATCATTTTGTAATTAAAGAAAAGTTGAAAGAATTAATGCATGTAATTCAAGAGAAGATTGGTGATGTGCATGGACGTGCTTTCGTAGATTCTGCTCCAGTATTAGATCGCGCATGGGCAAAAAAAAGTGGGTTGGGATGGATTGGAAAAAATGGAAATTTAATTCATCCAAAAAATGGTTCCTTCTTTTTTATTGCAGAGCTAATTGTTGATTTGGATTTAGACGAAGATGCACCCATTCGTGATTATTGCGGTACCTGTACGCGATGCATGGATGCTTGTCCTACCGATGCAATCGTAGCACCGATGGTGGTTGACGGAAGTAAATGCATTTCCTATTTTACCATCGAATTAAAAGAAGCTATTCCGAAAAGCTATGAGTCAAAAATGGATGGATGGGCGTTTGGTTGCGATGTTTGTCAAGATGTTTGTCCGTGGAATAAATTTTCGAAACCACATCAAGAAGAAAACTTAAAACCAATTGACGGATTGATGAATTTAAATCAAAAAGATTGGTTGGAAATTACGGAAGATGTATTTAAGAAAATAGCTAAAGAATCCCCGCTTTTACGACCAGGGTTGGAAAAAATAAAAAATACAATCCAATTTATACCAAATACAAGTATATTTTAGTTCAAAGTTGCGACGTATTTTTTTTGCCAAGACGATTTAAAAAAAATGTTGCATAGCCTTAGCCTACGGAACTATTTTTTTAAGAAGTATTGGTGAAAAAGGACTAGCAGATAGGACTAAAATATACTTGTATTTGGTATTATTTTACATAATGGCGGAAAGCCTGCATGATCACATCGCTGTAGCGTTGACCAAATGTAGCAAGGCACCATACCATCAACAATTTTCTTTCATCCTTTTTTAACCAGGAAATTGCTTTCTTAAGTTCTTTAGTAAACAGACGTTGATCGAAACTTACTTTGGTGAGAATCTCTTTAGAATATTCGAACATAATTATAATTGTTTTGGGAACAACGAAGGCTAATTTAGCATCTCTGAATGAAAAAAAACGAAAAAAGTTGTAAAATCTTGCAAGAAACTCGGTGGATAACTTTTAATCCTCACTCCATCTGTATGTTAAGTTTTCAAAACCGGCTAAATCTAGCGTTCTGTCTATCACTGTAGCGGCTAATTGTTCAAACGAAATCGGTTTACTGTAGAAAGATGGACTTGCAGGTACAATAATTCCTCCTGCAATAGTGATGGTTCGCATGTTGTCTAAGTGTATAAGACTCAATGGTGTATCTCTAGTGACTAGCAGTAGTTTTCGTCTCTCTTTTAATATCACATCAGCTGCTCTGGTAATCAAATCATTAGAAATTCCGTGAGCAATTCTTGCCAAAGTGCCCATCGAGCAAGGACAAACAATCATGGTTTCAAATTGTGCAGAGCCTGAAGCAAAAGGTGCCATGAAATCGTTCTTATCGTAAGTTTTATAAGGGATGGATTCATAGTCTTTATTTCCTAATTCATACTCCCAAACGGTCTTCGCATTATCACTAAAAACGAGCCCAACTGTATCAATTTGATCTTTTAACTGGTGAAGTCGGTCCATCAATACCTTAGCATAAATAGATCCGCTGGCTCCTGTTATTCCAACAATAATTTTTTTCTTTTTCAATTTATTTTTCTTCTGATGGTTTTTCTGCCTTATTCGATCTGATCGTATAAAGTAAGGTAAAGGTAAGAACACTTGAGTACTGCCCTTGGTTTAAACGATAAATAGCACCGCTGGCATGTTCTCGAATGGGAACAATGGACTGAAAATATCCTAAGTTGAAGTCGAGGTTTTTTGTGATGGTATAGCCAAAACTTCCCATGAAACTTAAATCATAATCTGAAAAAGGCCGGCGGTATGTTAATTCTCCTTGCTCATCTTGCTCCGAACTATTTATTAAAAAGCCCATCGATGGACCCGCTTCTACATAAAAGCTTTTGGAAATGGCATAGCGTACGGTCAGTGGAATTTCAAAATAATTCAATCTTAAAAGATAAAAACTCGAATCAGGTTCTTCTGATTTCAGACGCTTTCGACTCCCTTTCTGAAAGTAAAGTATCCTAAATCCCAGGTCGAATTCTTTGTTAAGACTCGTTCTAACTCCTAATCCAGCATAGATTCCAGCTTTGTTGAACCCGCTTAATTCGTCTCCAGAAATCTGTGAACCTACAATACCTCCTGCTATTTCTGCTCTAAAGACTTGTCCTTGAGCCAAACCTGATAAGAGTAGGAGAGAGAAGAATAGGATTCGTTTCATGAGTGAAAATTAGGCAATTTATTAGGCATTTGCAAAGACTAGCGTGGAAAGAAAAATAGCTAAATAATTATTAACCTCCGTATCTTTAAAATTAATTGAATATAAATAATAGTGTAATATGAACTGCTCTAAATTTACTGTATACCCTATGCGCCCATGAAACTAATAGTTGGATTTGCTTTCTTCTTGTTATTGATTTGCCCAATTCGGGTTTTTGCCCAAACTACATTTCCACATTCCTTGGATGTTATTGTTGAGATAGAAAAGTTTAATCAAGAAAAGCATCTTTCTATCATCGCTCAATCATTAGAAGCGTATTCTTCTAATTCTTTGGTAAAAAATGTATGTAATTGGAGCGGATGGATTTTAATTCGAATAGATGAAGATCAAATAAGTGGCCCCAATGTTCTATTAGATATCTTAAAGAATGCAGGTTTTGAAGTGGAGTGGAAAGAAGGGGCTACACTTTCTGATTTAACAATTACATGTAAAGAACCCGTTTATAAATTTTAAAGATAATGAGATATTTTTATCGTCTGCTATTCTTCTTAAGTATATTGGCAAACAACCCTGTTTTTGCTCAGTGTACTGGTGGCACTAATGGTGGTGGTATTTCACTTTTTACAACTTGGCAAACTACAGGAACAACAAATATCAACGGAGGAACATATCGAACTTTTAATGCAACCGCTGGAAATATTTATTATTTTAGTTTCTGTACAGCAGATGGAGGAAGTTCTATTTACGATACTCAAATTTCTATTAATACAAATGCCGGAATTTTAGTGGCAGGAGGTTATAACGACGATTTTTGTGGTTCACAATCTTATTTAGCATGGACATGTCCGGCTACCACAACTTACCGAGTTCTCGTAAATCTTTACAATTGCGGCAATCAAAACAACTTAGGAAATTTAGCTTATAAATATTCGCCGGCTTTATCATGTCCCGGAAATTTAGGTCTTGGAGTTACTAATGTAAGTAGTCTTCCCTATGCTTCTGGTGCAGGCACTACCTGCGGTTTTGGAAATGATTTATCTTCGAATAATATTACAAGTTGTGGTAATGGATCTTACTTTGGCGGAGAAGATCGTATCTGGATTTTTACTCCTGCTATTACCGGAACCGTTACCATTAATCATACTTCAGCCGGAACATGGAATGGTTTAATGTTGTATCAGGGTTGTCCATTAATTGGACAAGGTGGAACTTGTATTTCTGTTTCGCAAAGTGCTACAGGAAATCAATCCATCGTTGCTTGTTTATCTGCCGGAGTAACTTATTATTTAGTGTTGGATGTATATCCCTCTCCCAGTTGTAATGCTTATTCTAATCTCACTATTTCAGCACCGGTTACCTCGGGAGGATGTCCACTTGGGACGGGTGCTGTAGCTATTCCTACGTTGCCTTATTCTTCAGTTGGCAGAACTACCTGTGGAAAATTTAACGATCAAAGTGTAAATAATACCATCAGTTGTGGAAGTTCAAATTATTTAACGGGAGAAGATGAAGTATTTGTTTTTACACCTACTACCTCTGGAAATATTTCTGTGAACTTAACTTCTACCGGTTCCTATACTGGACTGATGTTGTACACTGGTTGTCCTCTTTCTACTACGTGCTCTGGAATTGGAGGCACATGCATTGCCTTTGAACAAAGCTCCACCGGAAATAAAACAATGTGTGCGAATGTAGTGGCAGGTCAAACATACTATTTAATTGTAGATTCCTGGGCATCTCCCTCGTGTAATCCATACAGTATAAGTATCACCGCTCCTGCAGCTTTACTAACGGGATCCGTATGTGCAAATGCAGTTTCAATTCCTTCATTGCCATTTTCGGCTATCAATGAAACTACTTCTTGTACTGGAAATAATTACTCAAACAGTTCAATCGGATCTTGTGGTAGCTATTATGAATCAGGAGAAGATAAAGTTTATATCTATCAAGCAACACAATCAGAATGTGTCGAAATTACAATAACAGGTGCAAGTAGTAATTCAATCGGTTATCAGTTGTACAGAGGATGTCCTGGTGTTACAGGTACAACATGTATGTTAGTGAATGGTGGTGCTAATAGCGGACTTCTATCCAGCAGTTTTGTGATACCAACAGCGGGCACTTATTATTTAGTAATTGACTCTTGGGCTCCACCAACAACCGTTTCTTATAATTTATCGATAACAAGTTTTGGAAGTGGAGTAGCTAATGATTTACCTTGTAATGCAACTCCACTTATTTTGGGAGTGCCCATGTCGTCCTCGAATACATGTTCCGGTGCGAGCGGTGAACCCACTCCTCCGTCTTGTTTTGTAACACCTAATGTGATGAATTCAGTTTGGTTTTCGATGCAAGCACCTGCCTCAGGACAAATAAGAGCGCGTGTAATTCCAAATACAATTATCAATCCTCAATTGGCATTATATTCAGGGTCGTGTGGTAGTTCAATGACTCTAGTTTCTTGCAATGACAATGCACCTTCTTGTGGTCAATCTATCAATTATAGTTCTGAAGTTTTAGCTGCAGGTTTAATTCCTGGCAACACTTATTTTATTTTGGTAGATGGATATTCTGATTTAACGGGCTCATTTTCTATTTTAGCAATTGATGGTTCTACTACGTTGCCTCCTTTATCGAATGGTCAAGATTGTGGAAATTATTTACCCGTTTGCGATTCTTCTATCAGCTATGGTGATCCCGGATTTCAAGCGTTTGGAAATATTTGTGATTATACAGGCGGAGTTTTAAATTGTTTACTAACCGGTGAAAGAGGATCTGCTTGGTTTGATATTCCAATCAATGCAAATGGAAATTTGGCCTTTTCTATTATACCTAAAGATTGGCTCGGAGCACCAAGTACTGCAAGTACTGATTATGATTTCGCGATTTGGAAAATTGCAGGTTCCGGTGCTGTCACTTGTGCACAGATTGCGACGAATGTAGCTCCTTTAAGATGTAATTATCAAATTTTAGGAGTAACCGGATTGTATGGACTCGTTAACAATACGGCTCCACCACAATATCCTGGTTTTGGTCCAGCCTTTAATACGCAATTACCTGTGTTAAACGGTGAACGATATGCGCTGGTTGTTAGTAATTTTTCGAATAGTACTTCTGGTTTTGATATAATATTTAGTAGTAGCTCTCCCATTAATTACGCTGCTTCTGGAAACGCATCTGTTTGGTCGGGTGGAGTAGATACCGATTGGTTTAAAGTCGATAATTGGGGAGGTTGTCCCATTCCTTCGTGTACAAGGGATGCAATCATTAATGGAGGAATAATTTTGCAACCTATATTAACAGGTGCTGCAAATAGTAAATCACTCTTAATTAATCCTGGCGCACGTTTAACCATTCCTTCTGGAATTACACTTAATATATGTGAGAATTTTACAAATTTAGGAGTGCTGAATGCCGATCCTGCTTCCACGGTTTTGTTTTGGAACGGACTTAATCAAACTATTAGTGGAAACGTAATTGGAGGAAACGCGTTCGGAAATTTGACAGTTTCAAAAACAGGAGGTGTTGTTACACAGTTGCAGCCAATTGATGTAAAAAGCATATTCACAGTCGGGAATCCTACATCCATTTATAGCGTGAATGGTAAAGTTCAAAAGGTAGCTGGCAATTTCATGAATTTTGGAGTTTATAATCCGATGGGTGGAACGTTGGAATTAAATGGAACGAATGCGCAAGCCTATCGAAATTATGATCCTGTGAATAATGTTATTTTGAATCATACAGGTCCTGGAGTGAATCTAAATACAAGTATGATTTTAGGAAATACCGGTGTCCTTACTCTTGCTAATGGCAAAATCATCACTAGCGCATCTTATGAAGTAATTGTAAATAATCGTACACCCACAGCCGTTAGTACAGGTAATCCTTCCAGTTTTGTTCAAGGATTTTTGCGTCGTTATTTGAATTCAACAGGCTCATATGATTTTCCAGTAGGAGATGCATTGAAAGGGTATCAAAGAGCAACTATTAATTTCGCTTATTCCAGCAATCCCACGACCATAGACAATCTAAAAGTAAATTTTACACCGTATGCTTCTCTTCCAACTCCTCTAGGAGTCATTGATTGTAGTTTGACTTATTCTTCAAATGCTTTGGATAATGGCAGATGGATTTTCTCTGCTTCTAATAGCCCAACATCAGGGAATTTTGATCTCACTTTGTATAATACAGGTTTTACCAACGCTGCTAACTCCTGGACCATTATGTCGAATAGCGGAGGTCCATGGTCGTTAGCAAATGGAACTTGTGTTTTATCTCCAGTTACTGCTGTTCGTCGTAATGCCATGAATGGACTCTATGAATTTGGTACTGCTCAAGGGCCAAGTACATTGCCCGTTCATTGGCTCTCGATAGATGCGTTACCTCTCGCTGATCGTATTCGTGTTCGATGGTCTACCGCATCTGAAGTAAATAATGATGGATTTGAGGTGGAAAAATTAAATCCTACTTCTTCGCAATTTGAATCTATCTCCTGGATAAACGGAAATGGAAATAGTAATGTAGTGAATTATTATTCTTTTGATGATGTTAATGTGGTTCCAAACAAAGATTATTTTTATAAAATTAAACAAGTTGATTTCAACGGAGCCTCTTCATACTCAAAGGTGGTTCATGCTCGATTAGAACCTTCCATTTCATCCAATGTTCAATTTTATCCGAATCCACTAACCGCTGACTCTAAACTCGTTTTTAATTTAGAAAATAATTCATCTGTAAAAATAACAATCGTTAATGTATTGGGTGAAGTTGTAGCGCATGAAGATCTAGGAATACTTAAATCAGGCAATTGTCAAGTAAATATTACATCACATTTTAAAGATGTTTCGGTAGGTTTATATACAGTAAGCGTTGAAATAGATGGACTTGTAGAGCGACTTAAAGTATTGTATATCAACGAAAAATAGATTAATTTTTATTTTTTCGAAACGTTTTTTTTAGCCTGTACGTATGAAAGGCAAAATGAGGATTAAAATGATAAATTTCTTACACAACGGAATCTGCAAAGTTCAACTTGGAATCTTATGCTTACTCTTAACGCTGGGTGGATCATTTGTAGCTGCACAGTCAACCGTGATTGGAAATGTTTTTTCAATTGTTTCTGATCCAGAACCTGAAAACGAATTATTATCATTTCAAGCAAAAAGTTATACGGCTAGTATTGAATGTAAATGGTCGGGAAATTTTTCAGCGTCTATTCGTAATTTTGAATTGCAAAGAGCTGCTAAGTCTGTCGATTTTGTAACCATCGCAACCATTGATCGGAATAAGTTTTGTGGAGCAAACAATACATTCTGTTTCGAAGATAAAAATGTAGCTGCAAATATTAAGTATTTTTATCGATTGAAATATTCAACGAATGAAGGAATAATAGTACATTCAACTATTATTTCGGCCAAAGTAAATTCGCAAAGTATTGTGATTGCCGAAGCCTCTCCCAACCCTTATAAGGAACGAACCACTATTCAATACATGCTCTCGAACCCTTCGCTTGTAACGCTTGAAATTTCAAATGAAGCCGGTGAAGTCGTAAAACGATTTCAACAAGGATTACAGAAAGAAGGACGATACGCAGTGCCCTTTTCAGCCAAAGAATCTGGATTGCCTTCAGGAAAATACAATGTTACCGTTTGGTTTGACGAGGAGAGTTATCAGTTAAGCATTACTGAAACCGAATAAAATTCATTGGGAGATGATTTTTCGCAGCGCAGCCTTTGCGTCCCGATAGCTAACGTGATTGCGCCTTTTTAACCTGAGCTTGCCGAGAGTTGCTAGAAAATTTGCGAAGAGAAACTTTGCGTCCCGATAGCTATCGCATAGGCGTCAAGCTAAAAAGTAATTTCTTAAAGAAAATTGACGAACTTTTCACTCTTAAAAATTATAGTTTTTCATTTAAAAATATTTGCTTGATCACGCCTC
>JANOPQ010000128.1:0-1627 GCA_031421935.1 Bacteroidota bacterium
CCTCCATATTATTAGAAATTGCTAATTTAAATTCACTATCAGGTGGAAAAGCAGTTTTTGTTGCACGTAATATGCTCAATTTGGAAATAGAGGATGAATTGAGTTCATCACTTCGTATGCAGCAAATTAAAAACACTTCTAAAAAGTATGAGCCAAGCAAATTGAAAGTATTTCCTAATCCAGCCTCTATCAGTGTCCATATTGAAATTTCTAATGGTGTCAGTCCAGAAAGAATAGATTTCTTTGATCTTGCCGGACGTCTATGTTTTACACATTATGGATCTAGTGATATTGGCGTAAGCAAATTGCAGGCTGGATTTTACTTGTTAAAAGCAGAAGCAAATGGTAAATTATATTATGGAAATCTAATCTTGAAAAGATGATGAAGTGTTTTAAATTGATGTATTGCATGATATTATTATTCAATTATAGCTCCATCGCTCAATTCAATAATAATTCATGGGTATTTGGAGATAGCGCCGGAATTCACTTTAATGGATTAAATCCACCAATCACTTTTGCATCTAGTGTTAAATGTAGAAACGGAGTAGCAAACATTAGTGACTCTTCAGGGATTTTATTGTACTCTGCCTTGTTGAATAATTCTTTACCAAATAATGGATATGTATGGAATAAATATCATCAGCCTGTTGTTGGTGCAAACTTAATTAAAGGGAATGCATGGTACCATGCAGGGCTTTTTATACCTGAACCCAATAATGATTCTATTCTCTATTTGTTTACCGCCGGCGTTACATCTAGTGACCCTTTTGGTTTATATTATTCCAAAATAAATTATAGAGCGAATAGCGACTTGGGAACAGTAATTGTAAAAAATGTAATGCTCAATACCTTTCCAGCTTTTGATGGGCTCATGGCAGTGCAACATGGAAATGGGCGTGATTGGTGGCTTATTTTCCAGCGTTGGTACACCAATTTAACACCTTCCGATACGTTTTATATTTATCAAATTAATCCACAAGGAATTTCAGGGCCGGTAAAACAAAGAATAGGTTCTCCTCACAAAACAAATGCTGGACATTTAGTATTTACTCCTGACGGTACAAAGTTTGTGAATATTAGTGCAATGGGATTAATTGAAATCTATAATTTCGATAGATGTGACGGTCAAATAACTTCGTCATTAAATATTGAAATGGAACAAGCAACCTCTCCAGCACTTAATTATCTACACTGTGCTTTTTCACCCGACAATTCAAAATTATATGTGCCCGTTTACTCGCAATTAAATGGTCCGCAATATCTCTATCAGTTTAATTTGAATGCAACAAATATAGCAGCTAGTAAAACTATTGTTCATACTTTTCTCGATCCTGATATGGGAATTGGAAATTTAAAATTAGCTCCTGATGGCAAAATCTATTTAACTGCGATGGATGAAGGATTTGCATATCCTTACCCGGATACCAGTAGTGCATTTACACAAATCAATAGTTATCTCAGCGTCATCAACCAACCCGATTCCCTCGGTCTCGCCTGCGATTTTCAACCGTTTAGTTTTTATTTAGGAGGCGCCAGAACGTATTACGGCCTTCCCAACAATCCCGATTATGAACTCGGCGCATGGGTTGGCTCGCCCTGCGATACACTAACGGTGAGCCTTAAC
>JANOPQ010000129.1:0-26990 GCA_031421935.1 Bacteroidota bacterium
CTATAAAAAAGCCTAGGGTTTAAAATCAAAAAGCCTAGGGTTTAAACCCTAGGCTTTTAATATTAATAAATTTTAAATTAATTAATCACCAATTTTTTTACGCTACGTCCCTCTTGAGCAATGATAGAAACGAAATATAAACCGGATGACATTCCCTTTGTAGAAAAGCTGAAATTTTTATCTGACTTTAATTCTGTCATCAATACTTTACCTTGAAGATCTGTTAATTCTAATCTTATTTTGTCTGTTGGAGCTTGATTTAATGTAATATTTACTAATTGGTTTTCTGTAGATGGGTTTGGAAAAAGAGTGAACGAATTCGTCTTATTAATTTCATTAATTGAAGTAAACATAGGTGTTGGATCCAATACAAACAAACCATTTTGCATATCAGATACGATGACATTACCACTTGGAAAATAAGGATAAGCTCCCCAAGCACCTTGATAAGCAGGTGAAGGATAAGGTCCACCGAAAGCAGTTTGATTATGAGTATCAAAATATCCAATACGAACTGGGTTGGTTGGAGTACTTACATCATACACTTGCAATCCATCTTGATAATAAGCTATATAACAATTAGTTCCTACCATAAAAGGATTATGTGGAGTAGGTCCCACATTACTAGTGAACGTAGATTTCATGGTTAAGTTTGAAAAATCGGTTACATCTAACACTTTTACGGGGAGACCATTCGGAACTTCATCCATAAATACTAAGGTAGACCCATCATCAGTTAACGCGCTACTATGATTATAACCTTGAGACGGATAAGTAGTAAGTGATCCTAACAGCGTAAAATTATTCACAACCGTATTATATTTAAAAAGAAATAATCCATCATAACCACAAGATGCATAAACGGTATCATTTCGCACAAACATATCATGCACTTGATTACTATTTAATAGGCTTGGAAAATCAGTATTTAATTTTCGGAGTAAAGTAGGTTGAACTGGATTCGTTAAGCTGAAAACAGCCAATGCAGCAGTATTTGCAAACTGTCCACCTTTCACGGTACCTGTATACAATTTATCTCCATCCACGAAAATGGTATGTGATCTTTCGAAGATGGAAGTCCCATCATATACCACACTTACTGAATCGGGAAGGTATTGCAAATCGACAATTTGAAAGCTATTGGGCGCTCCATCGTCAGAAACCAAGTAGGCAAAATGATCATAAGTTTTAATTTCTCTCCAAATACAACCACTTCTTCTTCCTGCTACAAAATCCACTTCCACGGGCACATTAGGATTAGTAACATCGATAAAGTAAACGCCAGTGGTTGAGCCAATAATGGCATATTCGTTTCCTAATCCATCATCCCAACCCCATATTCCATTATAACGAATACTATAGGCTGGCTCAGGCGGGACGGATATATCATCCCAAACGGAAAGAAGATTAATATTTTGAGAGGTATAAGTCCCTTGTGCCATCGATTCAAATGAAGAAGCAAGTACAATGGTAAATACAATAATAATTTTAGTAATAAGTGGTTTCATGGTTTTTGGATAAGTGTAGGCTAAGATAAAATTAATAATGCTATTGTTCATCATTGAAGTGTACAAATCCTTTTTTCGTACCAAAAATGGTTAGAATTTCAATTTTTTAATGCGTTAGAAACGAAATTTATGACCAATTCATCTATATTACTTTTTGCGTTTGGTAAAAATTTCACTTCCATATCGATAATATAAATGGGTAATTCCTTCAGATGATATTGGATTTCCTTATTCATTAATCGCATTTGATCTTTACGGGTAGTAACTAAAACATGGGCTTGGTCAGATGTTTTTGCGAATTTCAAAAATTCACTCTTTAGTTGAATCGCATCGGCCACCGAAAAATCGTGATGGTCGGGATAAAATTTGGTTTTCAATTGCTCACAATTTCCTTCTACAAACAGTTTTAAGGGAGATGGGTTAGCAATGCCACAAAAAAGAAATACGCTTTTTGATTTCAAGGATTCTATCTGCAAAGTAGATCCATCCAGCCCCAACAATTCCTCACGGTAATGGATATACGAAAAATGAATACTTTGATTTAACTTCAATTTTACTTTGGACGCTATCTTCTCTTGATCGGCTTCATTCATTGACGAATCACACTTGGTAAAAACAATGGCATGGGCCCTCCTACTTCCAATTTTTGGTTCACGCAAATTTCCGGCAGGTAACATATAATCATCAAAAAAAGGTTGATTCACGTCACACAACAGAATATTAAATCCAGGTTGGATGTATCGATGTTGGAAGGCATCATCCAAAATAATAACTTCTGGAGGATTATCACTCTTCATTAATTCATTCACGCCTTCCACTCTCTTTTCACACACCGCTACCATCAAGGGAAGACCTGAGTGAATATATTGCAAAGGCTCATCACCCACCTCGCGAGCTGTACTTTGGGGAGTAACCCATCTAAAACCTTTCGAATCCCGTTCATAACCTCGACTCAAAATAGCCACCTTATAGTTTGAAGAAAGCAAATGAGCCAAATACAAAGCCATAGGCGATTTTCCAGTTCCGCCAACCGACAAATTTCCAATATTGATAATAGGTACTTTGAATGATGTTGACTTCAAAATACCGACATCAAAAGCCCAATTACGGAGTCGAATGATCATTCCATAAATCCAACTGAGGGGAAGCAAGAGCATTCGCATGGGTCAAAATTAATCATAATCCCAACCCATTGTGTAAATTTGACTCCTTACAACTAGAAAATGCTTCCACTACAAGATATCATTCAGGAATTAGAGCGCTTAGCCCCACTGCGTTTGCAGGAATCGTACGACAATTCGGGATTGATTACAGGTGACCCATCCATGAATATCAATTCTGCATTAATTTGTTTAGATTCTACTGAGGCTGTCATTGACGAAGCCATTCGACGAAGATGTAATCTCGTAATTGCACATCATCCCATCGTTTTTTCGGGATTAAAAAAAATTACGGGAAGCACTTATATTGAACGTGTCATCATCAAAGCCATCCAAAATAACATTGCCATTTACGCCATCCACACTAATTTGGATAATGTAGCTCAAGGGGTAAATGCTAAAATATGTGAGCAATTGGGCGTACAAAAAACGCGCATATTAGCGCCTATGGGAAATCAGTTGAAAAAGCTCGTCACCTTTGCACCTACAGCCGCATCTGCAACTGTAAAAAATGCAATTTTCAATGCGGGTGCTGGACATATTGGGAATTACAGCGAATGCAGTTTTAGTGTTTCGGGAGATGGAAGTTTCAAAGGCAATGAACTGAGTGATCCTCATATTGGCAAAAAAGGAGAGCGACATGTGGAAAAAGAAGAACGCATCGAAGTCATTTTTCCGAGTTGGAAAGAGTCGGCTATTCTTTCGGCTTTGATGGGCGCACATCCTTACGAAGAAGTGGCGTATGACATTTACTCCTTGACCAATTTACATCCTCATCTAGGAGCGGGTATGGTAGGAGAACTAGAAGAACCCATCAAAACAGAAGCTTTTCTGGACCGCATCAAAGACCGAATGAAGACTAAAGTCATACGACATACGGCATTGATTAAAAAAGACATTCAAACCGTTGCAGTTTGCGGAGGATCAGGGAGTTTCTTGCTCAACGAAGCCAAAAAAGGTAAAGCGGACATATTTATCACAGCCGACTTCAAATACCATCAGTTCTTTGATGCTGAAGACAAAATCATCATTGCCGACATCGGACACTTTGAAACTGAGCAATTTACAATCAACCTGATTGGTGATTACCTAAGGGAAAAATTCACTACCTTTGCCGTCCTATTCACGGAGACAAACACCAATCCAATTTACTACCACTAAAAATGGCTGCTAAAAAAATAAAAGAAGAAGTACCAGTTGCGGAAGCTCCAAAAAAGCCTACGCCCATTGTTCGAAGCATTGACAAAGGAGACAATACCATCGAAGACAAACTTCGTGCATTGTATCAATTACAATTAATCGACAGTCAGGTTGATCGAATTCGCATCACTCGCGGAGAGTTACCGATGGAGGTAAGTGATTTAGAAGATGAGATTGCAGGATTGCAAACGCGTATCAACAATTATGCGGAAGAAGTAAAGGCAATTGATGATCAAATCAAGGGGAAGAAAAATTCAATTAAAGATTCACAAGCTTTAATTAAAAAATACCAAACACAACAAGGCGCAGTAAAAAACAATCGCGAATTCGATTCTTTAAACAAAGAATTAGAATATCAGCAATTGGAAATTCAATTATGCGAAAAACGCATTAAAGAATTTACTGCTGATTTAGCTGCTAAGAAGCAAATTTTAGATGCTTCTGAATCTACTTTAGAAGGACGCAAAATTGATTTAACAAACAAAAAAGGTGAGTTAGATTCCATCATTGCTGAAACAGAAAAAGAAGAGTTAGAATTATCTACTGAATCAAACAAAGCTTCTGATATCATTGAAGCACGTTTATTATCGGCTTACAAGCGTATTCGCGAAAATGCAATCAATGGTTTAGGTGTTGTATCTATTACTCGTGATGCTTGCGGAGGTTGTTTCAATAAAATTCCACCACAACGTCAATTGGATATTCGTCAGCGCAAAAAAGTAATTGTTTGCGAACATTGCGGAAGAATTTTAGTGGATGCCAATATTCTTGACAAAGATTAATAGTTAGAGATCAAAAATTAAAAGAGGAGTCTTTAAAGCATTGCTTTGAAGACTCCTCTTTTTTTGGGAACAATTCAAATTATTCTTCTTCGTTACTCTGTATTTCTTTTGAATCTTGATTTTCTTGATTTTCTTGATTCTTTTCTTTCTCTTCTGTTACTTGATTTTTCAAATAGCGTTCGCTCTTTTTACCTTCGAATAAATCATAGCCCAACAAACGACATTCAAGTGGTCCGTTAAAGAGCTTCATTTTACGATTAGGACGCAAACCGATGGCTTTAGCTCCTTCCGGACTTCCCGTAAAGATCCATGCTTTACAACCAGCATAATGATGTTTTAATCTTTCACCTAACGCCGCATACAATTTTTCTAAATCATCCACTTCCAATTTCTCACCGTAGGGTGGATTGATGATAATGAATGCTTTCTTTTCTTCGTGTTCAAAATCGCGGAAATCGCCACATGATAATTTCACCATATCCTCAACACCTGCCGACTCCACATTTTCGATGGCTTTCAAAAACACATATCGGTTCAATTCATTTGCATAAATTTTTACTTCCGATTCTACGATACGCTCTAATTGTTTTTCGCGAATGAGTTTAAACAATTCTTCGTCGAAGTCGAGCCACTTTTCAAAAGCGAAAGATTTACGAAAAGTTCCTGGTGGGATTCTAGCTGCGATCAATGCTGCTTCAATCGGAATAGTTCCAGAGCCACACATAAAATCGATTAAAGGAATATGGGGTTCCCAACCACTCAGCATGATGATACCTGCCGCCATCACCTCGCTCAGCGGGGCTTTATCTACTTCCTTCCGATAACCGCGTTGATGCAACGATGTACCCGAAGAATTAATCAACAACTGACATTTCTCTCCAGAAATAAACACAACCACTTCCAAATCGGGATCATTCTTTTCCACGTTAGGACGTGATCCTTGATTTTTACGAAATTGATCGGCGATGGCATCCTTTGCTTTTAGTGCGGGATACAAATTATTATCGAAGAGATCAGAATTCAAGATACAACGAACCGCAAAAGTTTGCTCTAGTTTCATGTATTGGGTCCAATCAACTGCTGCTACACCATCGTACAAATCCACAACAGTATGCATTGGAAAAGAAGATAGCTTCACCATCACCTTTAAGGCAGTGCGCAAAGAAAAATTCGCCTTGTACATAAAGCCTTTATCGCCAATACAAGAAACAGCACGTGTATGCACTTCAATTTCACGACCACCGAGAGCATGAATTTCTTCGGCGAGGATGTCCTCGAGTCCAGCATAAGTGGAAACGACAAGGTTGAGATCTGACAAGGGGGTGGGGGTGTTGATTTGGGCAAAGATAGCGTTTTTAGGTGTAAAATTGGCAAGGTGGCAAATTGGTAAGTTGGTAAATTGCTACGCTCTGCTGTCTTATTTAGCGGAGTACTGAGAAGGTGGGATGATAGATGAGGCATCCCTTTTACAAAGATTAAACCTGCTTGCTGCAGGCAGGCGCAACGATAGCAGCGTTAAGCAACGATAGCCACGATTCAAGAGAAAAAAATCCGTGTAAATCCGGTTTATCCGCTTCATCCGCGTTCTATTCTATCATAACAAATCATGACCATCATAAAAAATCCGTGTTCCATAAAGCATAATCCACCGAAAAGTCTCAATAAAACATATATTTAAAATCCGACTATCTTTGATTTAATTGATCAATAAATGACATCACTCCCTCCCTACTCCATTCATGAAAAACATTGGAATCATGATAAAAATATTGTTTTTCTGAATCATGGATCCTTTGGATCTTGTCCGACGGCAATTCTTGATTTGCAAACGGAAATTAAACATCGCACGGAGCAGGATCCTATCCAAGAATTGGTAACGGATTTTGAAGCGCGATACATGGAAAACAAAAATGCATTAGCGCAATTTGTCGGATGTAATGCCAATGATTTAGTATTGATGAAAAATACAACTTCAGGAGCGAATACCATTCTAAACTCACTTTCCTTTGAACAAGGTGATGAAATTTTAACACATAGTCATGCCTATGGTGCTTGCGTGAATGTATTAAGACATTATGCCGAAAAACAAAAATGCAAATTGGTGATTGCAGAAATTCCATTTCCTATTTCGAGTGAAGATGAAATTACAACTGCCATTTTAAATTTGGTCACTTCAAAAACAAAGTTGGTGATGTTGGATCATATCACTTCCGCCACCGGAATTATTTTTCCTGTTGAAAAATTAACTCAGGAGTTAGAATCAAGAGGAATTGAAGTGCTCATTGACGGAGCGCATGCGCCTGGAATGATTGACTTGAACATAGACGCTCTTGGTGCCAGCTACTATATTGGCAATGGTCACAAATGGATTTGTAGTCCGCGAGGTTCGGCATTGATGCATGTTCGAAAAGACAAACAGCATAAAATTCATCCGTTGCAAATTTCACATTACAACGATTTATACGAAGTTACCGATGCACATTGGAGTGCACAGTTTGCTTGGCTGGGCACCGATGATTATAGCTCCTATTTACTCATAAAGGATAGTATTCAATTTATGGAAACCATTTTTGGGACTTGGAAAGAGTTACGAAAAAACAATCGAGAACTTTGTTTGGCAGCAAGAAAATTAATTTGCGAGAAATTAAATATTGAAATTCCTACTCCTGATTCTATGATTGGACATTTAGCGAGTATTCCGGTACAAAATAACCCTGAAATGCCATCTAAATTTTTCAATATGACTACTCCGTTAAAACAAAGACTCATGGATGAATATAAAATTCAGGTTCCGGTGTTTTATTTCGAAAAAAAGAATCCAAAATTATTATTAAGAATATCTGTGCAGGCTTATAATTCGATGGAGCAGTATGAGTATTTGGGGGAGAATTTACAAAGAGAGATTTAGAAGATTTATTTACTTAAAAGTTGTTAATTCTAGTTCTTAAAATACTGACCGTTTAAACGCAACGGCAGCAGCATTTAAGCAGCGATCGCAGCGAAAAAAAACTAGAAGCCAGAAGTTTACCCTGCAGTCAGCATGAAATGCAGTACTGCAGGGTTAGCAGCAAAAGAGCGTGAACGTTCTCTATTTTACTAAAACCTTTTGCGTGAAGACAAGTCCATCTTGGTTAGTAAATTGCAGGATATAAATTCCATTACGTAAACTACTAGTTGAAACTTGTGTTGCGGTGTTTAGGTTATCGTAAACTTTTAGTATACGACCAGCAACATCCAATAATTTCAATTGATAATTTTTTTGATCGGAGAATTTGATGTGAAGGAGATCGGATGTAGGGTTAGGGAAAATTGAAATTCCTAGATCGGTTGATGGTTCGTTGATTGCAGTAGTGATGCTGCCCGAAGTGTTAAAGTAAAAGGACCCGAAGTACCATGTGTTCCATGTGCCATTGATTTCTTCACGATACGTATATTCATAAAATGTGTTGGGTGTAAGACCGGTTAATCGCTTGTAACCATTGTTGCTTGTGGAATAAGTCCATGTTGTGGTGCCATAAGGACGATATCGAAACTGAACCTTAGTAATTAGATTTGTTTTTAACCAATAAAGTCGAACCGTGGTAGAATCCTCTTCTCGCTCAGCCAATAGATTTAAATAATTATTATTGTTGCCTAAAAAAGTGGGTTGATATAAAATAGTATCGGACCAAGCTGAAGTGACTCCTGAACAATTCGTCGTTAACTGAAAATTATAAATTGACGTACTGTCTAGATTATTCAAATAATAATAACTTTTTTGTGTAGAGTCAAGTGTCCAAGTAAGGTCGGTCGACTTCTTATATCGAATTTGATAGGTTGTTGACTCTTCTACTCGATTCCAAACTAAATGCATGGTTGTACTCGTAACGGGAACACCAACAATAACAGATGGCGGAAAACAGGTATTGGCTGTTAACGTATCATAAACGAAAAATGGAATTCTTACATCATAGGGATTCCTGGCTTGTGATAAAACTAATTTACTTCCAACTGTACCCAAGATAGAATTAAATCCAAGCGATAATCCTGCCGACCAGTTATCTACTAAATGAGTTTCTTGCAAACGTTTCGAGGGATTTATTCCATCCGAAACCCATACTTCAGCCCCGTACAACGTATCTTTCGTAGCATAAAATAAATTCGAACCAAAAAACAAATATTTTTGAGGATATAAGTTCAGCGCATAGAATGCAGGATAATTGGTTAAATAAGACGAATCCAAACTTGGCGAATACATCCAAAAACGATCTGAATAAAAACTATAAAATGCTACATTACCTTCCACAATTGAAAATGGGCTGGTTGATAAAATACCATTAGGAACATTCGAAATCGGAACGGTTCCTGCTCCTGTTCCATCCGATCGCCACAACTGATAACCACTATTATTATCCTTCGCTGCAAAATAAAGAGTGTCACCTAAGTGAGTGAAGAATTTTTCTGAATAATTATCCATTACACCATTGTCACCACCCGGAAAAATATCTTTTACCATTACGGTTCCTGAATTCGTTCCATCAGTTTTCCAAAGTTCCCAACCATCATTGGTAACCGCCGTAAAAAAAAGCATGCTGTCAGTTTTATAAAAATTGCAAGGAAGCGATGCTCCTACAGCTCCGTTTAAGTCCTTCAATAAAAAAGTGCCATTTACAGTGCCATTACTTCTCCATAATTCTTCACCTGTATTATTTTGATCGCCAGAAAAATATAATTTACCATTGAATCCACAAAGATCTCGAATCACATTAAAGCTCATAAGGGAATACGTTCCTTGAGCTGAGCCATTCGTTCGCCAGAGTTGGCTTCCAGTGTTCGCTGTAAAATATACGATCGAATCGACGCAAGAAAACTCACCGGGAGCAGAGCTGTTGGGTCCTGGAGTAATATCACTGATCATATAGGTTCCAACGGTGGTTCCATCACTTCTCCATAACTCCACACCATGCACACCATTATTGCCTCTGAAATAAAGAATATTATTATGTACAAATGCAGTATATGTAAAATAATCACCCATTCCACTATTGTTACCAGCCCAAATATCTTTTATCATAAAAGTACCGCTCTCAGTACCATCTGTACACCAAAGTTCGCGACCATAAGCGGGATCAAAAGCACTAAAGACTAATTTACCATTAAACTCGATGGTAGTGGATGGTCCACCGAATTGATCGGTTTCAAAAGAATAAATTTTCTTGCATTGCGCATCCACTTGAATTTGCAAAAACAGAAATCCAATAATAAACAACAGCGATTTCATCATGATCCGATAATAAAGATTGAATTTAATTTCACTAAAGTAATAAGTTCCTTCCAAAGTGCAAAATAAATCAACCTACCCTAAGACAATTCTAAAAAAATCAACTATTACCTATCAAGCATACTTCATTCTTAGACAAATCAAACTCAATTCTTAACAATACGTTTTACTAACGATTTCCCATCATTTGAAATTAATTTCATTAAGTATATTCCATTTGAAAAATCGCTCAAATTCAATTTAAACTCTGCATCACTGAAGAACGTTGAAAACATTCTCTTTCCGGTTACATCCATCAGGATCACCTCTGCTCTTCTTTGAGTTTTGTTTTGAATCGTAACTACATCATGAAATGGATTAGGCGAAATAGAAAACGTTGCATCTGAAGTCAAACTGGAGAGTGAAGTTGCATTACACATTACCGCATTCAATTTAATCCACACCGTATCATTAAAAGCAATAGGCACCTCGCCGGCTCCGGGAGCATTTCCCATTCGGATATAAACCAAATTTTGTGAAGGCACAATATTGATGATTTGCCCATCCTTCCCGAGCGCAGCAATCATATCACTTGGTGCATTTGGACTGAAGGAACCCGGAAAATTAAACTGCAATCCAGGAACCATAAAAGATGATTTACCATTGAGCCAAGTTAAATAACCATAAGAAGGATTTAATGTTTGTGAGCTATTCACCATTTGCTGAAAATAACTGGTGTCGGTTAAAATTTGGTTTCCATTCCAATTTCCTTGATTCAACATCAGCAATCCAAATCGTGCCATGCTTCTCGGTTTACTAATAAACAAGTTATTATATCCGCTTGGAAAAAATGCTCCAGTCATTCCTGTCGGATTCTTCACTTTCTGAGTGAAATAGCTATTCAACGATTGTCCGGTTGCCGATACAATGACGCTATCCAATAAAGTATAAGGACCGTTATGATATGCCCAGCGTGTTCCAGCATCGGCTAAGTATTGTAAACAAGTATCGAGTGTACAATAATGATCAGGTACACCATCATCGAGTCCGGAACTCATCGTGAGTTGATGTCGAATTGTAATTTTATCTTCCTTCAGGGGAGGACAAACCGTCCAACCATTGCCTAAATAATCGGAAGAAGTATCTTGAATAGTAAGAAATCCTTCTTGCTGCGCAATGCCCACCGTAAATCCCGTTAACGTTTTCCCTGCCGATGCCCAGTACCAAACACTATCCATCGTAAATGTTCCGAAATATTTTTCGATCACAATTTTTCCATCCTTCAATAAAATAAATGCTTTTGAATTTTTAGCTTCTAAATAATCTAGTAAAGAATCGATTTCAGGCTCACACCATCCTAAAGAAACTGGAGAAAGAGTATCCCATGTATTTCCTATTAATGGAGGGAAATAAAGTGATTGAGTCTGTCCTGAATAGGATTGTAACAAGAATAACAATACAATTAATTTTTTCATTTATAATTTAATTTAAAAATTAAGAAAAACGATGAGATGCACAAACAAAATTTTACTTCATTTATGCATCCCTTAGTTTCACTTTCTACTTGTAATCTCACTCTTAAAACTCTAAACCGAAACTATTGTAATCTAACATCAAATGTAATAGAAACATCTGTATCATAAGTGGTATTGGCAGCTTTTGCAGCATCAGAATCGAAATGTCTAAGCTCAACCGTATAAGTACCTAAGCCTATGTTCGAGGTATGTAAGATGGATGATAATCCAATAGGTTTAAAGTTAACATCCAAATCCAAGATAGTTGTTTCGATGAAATTCGAAATTGGTGCTGGAGAAAATACAAACAAATGAACATCCCCTTCGTCCACAATTTCATTCGATACAGTATCAACAGGGTTTTTAGTTTCATCCAACACTAAGATATCCATGTAATAGGTTTTGTTACTTGGCAACAAGATAGAGTCAATGGTAGCAACCATTCCACCTGGACCATCCAGATCAGAAAAAGTCGCAGTTTGCACAATATTATTTGTGATAGAATCTTTGATCACTAATTGCACCTTTGTTATAAGTTCCGATTGATTTATGGGAACAGGAGTTTCTGTAGATTTGTCCTTGCAGGATGCAAATGCTCCCATTATAAATAATAATACAAAAATCTTCTCACTTGAAGACTTCTTGAATTCAACTATTGCTTTCATATTTCGTTTTTTTAGTTTAGTTTAATTAATGACTTTTTAATAGCATTTAATGGTCGTTGTGTTCGTGTGAATGTTCAGCTGTTTTAAACGACAATGGAATTTTTATTTTTATTGAAATATTTCTTCCCATCTCATCAGTATAATATCGAAATCGATTGAGGTAATCGCGATACTTTGTATTCAATAAATTGTTTACCGATAATCCAATAATAAATGACTGATGATGTAGAATAAATGTAGAGGCTGCTTCTAATCCAATCAATGTGTACGCTTTAGGAGGAGGAATGAAATCACTTCCTTCTGCAAAACGGAATTGCTTCATCACATGCAATACTGAAACGCCTACCGTTTGTTCCGTTCGACGTTCTGTATCTTTAAATTGATAGCTCAACAACTGATCAAATTGAGGAGGTGGAATCAATTCCAAATAACGCTCTGCTGTAAAATTCCAAGCATACACTAAACTATTTTTAGAGATGAGATTGAGTCGAGGAGTCATTTGCCAATTGAAAGAAAAATCAATTCCTTTAAACCCTGCATCCACATGCTGATAGGCGTAAGATGGAAATGCTCCATTCACGGTCAATACCGATTTAGTGGTTGGGACTAAATAAATATAATCTTGAATATACATGTAAAAAATATTCACTTCCATTGCCAATCGCTTCGTTTGAATATTCATCACTCCATTGATGTTCCATGCTCTTTCCATCCCCAGCGTTGTATCACCCACTTCAAAACTTGCTGCGCCATGATGGAGTCCATTGCTGAACCACTCGTTAATACTTGGCGTACGTTCCGTTCTGCCTGAATTCAATCTCCACGAAATAATTGAATCTTGCTTAAATAAAATTCCTGCTGACCAACCGAGCGTATTGAATCTATAATCGTTTTGTACTACCTCATTGTTGATATTACGAAAAACAGATTCCGTTTTTCGATCATAACGTAATCCTGACTCTACTTCTACTCTATTCCTTTTCCACTTCACTAACCCATAGGCACCACCGTTATACAATTGATAGTTCGGAACAAAGTAGCGTAAACCGCTGTATTGATTATCCTGAATCATTCCCGACAAGCCTACATTCGCTGTAAAACCTTTATAATATCTTGTCTCCAAATTTAAATCTGCGGTATGAGTAAACAATTCCAATTGTAACTCTGGGCGATTCAATGCGGCTATAGAATCATTCAATGGTCGAAAGCGATCGAACTCTACTCGTTGGTTGTACTGATATCCATATAACAAATTCAACTTGCCAACATTTGTGATCGTCCACCAAGCTTTTGCAGATAACAAATAATGCAAGATTTCTTGTCTAGGATTGGAGATTTTGTACGTAAAGCGATCATCCGTTATCGTTTCTCCAGACTGAATAATGCGTGTGAGGTCGCTCACATTTCCAATATGAGCTCCTCTAAAAATTCCAATTGTCGTTTTGAATTGACTAAAAAAAGTTTCAATTCCGAAACGTTTTCTTTCCAATCCTAAACTCGCACTCCAGTTCACTTCTTCAAAACCTGTATTTTCCAAATACACATCGGGCGTATTCACATTGCCCGATTTCTTCAAAGTTCCTTGCAATCGCCAACAGAGATCGTAAAACTTTCCAAGATGTTGTTCTACCAATCCAGAAACTACACCTTGTCGACCGTTAGAAAAGCCAGCTAAATTCAATTCAGCATTCAAACCAGGCTCATGACGCAATTTGCGCGGCTCAACGATAATTACGCCTGCGATGGCATCGGCACCATATTGAATCGAAGAAACGCCTTTAATCACTTGCAACTTATTGGCGACATACGGATCAATCTCAGGCGCATGTTCCGTTCCCCATTGCTGACCTTCTTGTCGAATACCGGCGTTCATAATAATCACACGCTGACTGTGCATACCATGGATAACAGGCTTTACGATGGAAGAACCGGTCGACATTCCAGTAACTCCGGTTACGTTCTTCAAATAAGAAGTCAAACTTAGCCCCGCGCTTTTTCGCATTTCCAATTGTGAAACAGAATCTTTTAGTTGGGTACTTTTTCCTTCGATATGTTCCGCGACTACTTCAGTTTGCTTCAATTCTTTGGAGGCAGTCATCAATCTCAATTTTACTTCACTATTTTTTTGAAGGGAGATAGATTGAATCAACGTATCAAATCCGATATAGTAAGTTTTCAATTCAACATTACCAGCACAAAGCTCAGTGAAATGAAATTCGCCATTTTCATTACACACTACAATTTTTCCAGCGGGCATTAATTCCACTCTGGCAAAAGGCAAAGTTACTTTCGATTGTGCATCGATTACCTTTCCTGAAATTTGATAAATACAATTCGTTTGTGCTTTACTATTCATAGAAATGAATAATAAAAGCAAGCATATTATTCTATGCATACTACTTCTTTAAATTAAAAAAATGAGAATTAAGAGAGCATTACGCTGAATCCAACAGCATAAAAAATTATTCTTAAATGATAACAGGAGGTCCACGACCATCACTTTCAAAAAATGGATGTTGGATACTATTAATTTCAAAGAAAGTAATTTGAGAAAAACGAAAAGCAATTGGATTCAAATTAAAATTATTCTCCTGATGAAAAATAGCAGGTAAAGATAATTCAAGTACTAAACAATGTTGATGATGTTCAGCAACAGTTGATGCATCCGTACTAACATGACAATCTATTGAATCCTCATGTTCACAGAGGGAATGCCATAAAGAAGCAGGAACAAGCACCTGCAAGAAAAGCAGTAAAAATAAATAGGACGCTATTTTTTTTGTTGAGATCAACTTAAATTTTACGATCTAATTATTGAACACATATTGAATCATATTTGCGCCCATTCGCAACGCTTTTTGTCGAGCATCGGGAGAATCTTTGTGTACTTCGGGATCTTCCCAACCGTCACCCAAATCACATTCGAAATCGTAAAAACAAACGAGGCGTCCGTCGTAAAACAATCCAAATCCTTGTGGAGCTGTTCCGTCGTGTTCATGTACTTTAGGGAGTCCGTTAGGGAAATCAAACTTTTGATGATAGATAGGATGGTTAAAAGGAACTTCAACAAAATCCAATTCTGGAAAAACTTTTTTCATTTGAGGGCGGATGAATTTATCCATTCCATAATTATCGGAGATGTGCAAAAATCCACCAGCCATTAAATAATTTCTCAAGTTTTGTGTTTCCTGTGTATTGAAGACTACGTTTCCATGTCCAGTCATGTGAACAAAAGGATAATTAAACAATTCGGGACTTCCTACTTCTACAATTCCTTGTTCTTCATTGATGGTGGTTCCCAAATTACGATTACAAAAATCGACTAGGTTTTTGAGTGATGTATCGAGGTTGGCATACCAATCGCCACCGCCACTATATTTCAGTAATGCGATTTTCATGCTAGGACCAGCAGGAGTAAAAGAAGAGAAAAAAACCACCGCGAGCAAAACCAATACTTTCTTCATCATCTTACAAAACTAAGAAATGTAACCCATCTATGGATGAGGAAAGTCTAAAGATTAAAGATTAAAGGCTGCTACGGCTTTCAATCCAGCTGTCTCAGTACGCAGGCGTGAATTTCCCAACGACAAGGCTTTAAAGCCCATGCTGAGGGCCTTTTCAATCTCCTCAGGGGAGAAATCACCTTCCGGACCGATGAGCACTAACGCACTCGGAATAGAAGACAAATCCCTCGCCTCTTGCTTTTGGGATTCTACACAATGGGCGATAAAATTAGCCGCGCCCTTTCCTTTTTGTGATTCCAACAACTTTTCAAAAGAACATTCTTCGTTCACTATTGGAAAATAATAATGTTGAGATTGTCGAGCGGCGGAGACCACCAATTTTTGAATACGTTCGAGTTTTAGCGTTTTGCGTTCAGAATGCCGGCAAATGATGGGCGTAATTTCAGCGATACCCAATTCGGTAGCTTTTTCCACAAACCATTCGAAGCGATCGATGTTTTTTGTGGGAGCAATAGCTACATGTAATTTACGTGCGGGCACAGGAAAGATTTCCTTCTCCAACACATTTAGCAGCACTTGTTTTTTTGACACTTGTATGGCTTCACACAAAGCGCGGGTTCCGTTTCCATCAGTCACTTCTATTTGTTTTCCTTGAGAAAATCGAAGTACGTGAATGAAGTGGTGAGTTTCTTCATCGGGAAGATAAAATTCCGAAGCGGATAAGTCGGGAGCGAAGAAGAGGTGCATAGTGCGAAAGTAGGGAATTGGTGAATTGGTGTGTTGGTAAATTGGCAAATTGCTGCGCTACGAAGTCTGAACGAAGTTCTGTACTTCATAGGTGAATTGCTACGCCCAGAAGTCTGTGCAGCGCACTGTACTTCTGGGGTGGATTGTGAATTGCTGCGCTATGAAGTCTGAACGAAGTTCTGTACTTCATAGGTGAATTGCTACGCCCAGAAGTCTGTGCAGCGCACTGTACTTCTGGGGTAAATTGGCAAATGGCTACGCAGAGAAGTAAAAATGAAGTACTGTATTTCAGGGTTAAATGGCAATGCCATGAAGGCTATACGTCACCCTGAGGTTGAAACGAAGTAAAGTACTATTGGGAAGTAGTACACTTCAGGGGGTGTCCCGATAACTATCGCTTTATCGCCAAGCTAATTTAAAGTTTGAGCAAGTATTCTTAGATAGTTGGATCGTCAAAATCCTATTTGTAACGTCGCCATTTATGGCGACGTTACAGGAATCCAACCCCTAAATTGAGCCCGCCTTCCATAAAATTGGATTTCCTTCAATTTTATGGAAGGCGGGCTCTTCTTTATTAAAATTCAACTTTTTTCAGAGTCGTAATCTGCTCAATTTTATTCACTAGAAAAATCCTATTGTTACAATGGAAAATTAGCAAAGTTTCGTTTTGTAAAGATGGAAAAAAGCACAACAAGGTTAGTTAGTTTGACTATTTAAGAAATAAAAGGTGAAGAGATATGCGATTAATAATTTCGATTTACAGAATAAAAAAAGGGTCACCGAGATGGGACCCTTTCTATTTTATTCAAATACAATTTATGCTACTTCATGCACAGACGGGGCAGCGGAAAGAATTTCGGCGCTGCAACCTTCGGCGTATTGAGTGAAATTTTTAACAAACTTGGTGGCTAGATCACTAGCCGTTTGATCAAATGCTGCGGTATCTTTCCATGTTTTACGTGGATTCAAAATATCATCCGGAACATTGGTACAAGTAGTAGGAATTTGCAGACGGAAGATCGGCATCTCTTCAAATTTTACTTTATCGAATTCACCATTCAACGCAGCTGAAATCATAGCACGTGTATAGCTCAACTTCATTCTTGAACCTACACCAAATGATCCACCACTCCATCCTGTATTCACCAACCAAACTTTGATGTCTGGATTATCTTTTAATTTTTTACCTAATAATTCCGCATACTTCGCAGGATGTAAAGGCAAGAATGCTTTTCCAAAACATGCCGAGAAGGTAGTCGTTGGCTCAGTAATCCCCATTTCTGTACCTGCTACTTTCGCAGTATAACCCGAGATGAAATGATACATGGCTTGCTCGTTTGATAATCGGCTTATAGGAGGCAATACACCAAAGGCATCGCATGTTAAAAAGAAAATATTTTTAGGTGGAGTAGCTACTGAAGGCTCCACAGCATTATCAATAAAATCGATTGGATAAGCGACACGAGTATTTTCTGTCTTGCTTACATTATCGTAATCTGGACTAGTAGTACCCGGAATAAATTCGATATTCTCCAATAAAGAACCGAAACGAATGGCCTTGAAGATTTGTGGTTCTTTCTCTGCAGAAAGATTCACGCACTTCGCATAACATCCACCTTCAAAATTGAAAACCGAATCGTCGCTCCATCCATGTTCATCATCACCGATCAGTCCACGATTTGGATCAGCGCTTAACGTTGTTTTTCCTGTTCCCGATAATCCGAAGAACAAAGCAGTATCACCTTTCTCTCCAATGTTTGCAGAGCAATGCATACTTAATACGCCTTTATGCTGAGGAAGAACATAATTCAAAACCGTGAAAATTCCTTTTTTAATTTCACCAGTGTAACCTGTTCCACCAATTAGAATCATCTTCTTCGTGAAATTAATCATCGCAAAATTATGCTGACGTGTTCCATCGATGGCGGGATCCGCCATAAATCCAGGAGCATTTACAATCACCCAATCAGGTTGGATCGTTTCAATTTCTTCGTTTGTTGGACGCAAGAATAAATTATTCGCAAATAAATTTTGCCAAGGATATTCAGTCACCACACGAACATTCAAACGATAACGTTGATCGGCGCAAGCATATGCATCACGCACATACACTTCGCGATTTGTTAAATACGCTTGCATGCGTGTAAAAATTTGATCAAACTTTGCAGGATCATACTTAATATTAATATCACCCCACATCACCGTATTTTCAGTTTCTGCATCCAATACAGTAAACTTATCTTTTGGTGATCGGCCCGTAAATTCTCCGGTATCAATGGCCAAAGCGCCAGTATTAGTTAGTTCTCCCATTCCTTGAAGGATGGTATCTTCTACTAATTCAGCGGGTGATAAATTCCAATAAGCCGTCGCAACGTTCTTAAGTCCCAGATCTGCTACAGATGCATTGGGGTTCTTCAATCCGTATTCGTTCATATTTATTTCGATCGCACAAATTTACAGTAAATTCTAGTGGGATAGCAAGTCAAATCGACTTAGTTATGTCACTATTTAAACCGACTTTTCATATTTTCAGTGATCTGAATCAGTTCCTTTCCTTGAATCACTTTAGTCAATCCGTCGATGAAATTATTTTGTTCTGAGGCATTTAGCTCATCTAAAGGAAAACAACAATCTACTTCGCCTTCACGGCCCCATGGAATCATATAATAAGAGACTACTTTATTGTTTTTAAGCTTATAATCATATACATAAGCTTCCAAAATAGCTTTTGCTTCAGGATCCGTTCCAGCACCAATACTTATAAAACTCACCACCAAACGAAAGGTATCTGGTCCTGCCATAGCTTGTTCACGTGTCCAAACTTCCATGGAAACTAATGGTCTAGTTAGATTTGAGGGAGTTGGTTCCACAATTTGAGTTTCAGATTTATTTGCATCATCACTAGAATTTTTACTTGATTTACAAGCGTTTAAGGAGATTGCAAGCACAACAAATCCTATTATTTTTAAAGTTCGCATTTTCAAAATTATCATTTTTAATGAATAACGCAGATTATTTCTTTTCCTTATTTGAAATGGAAAACAAAAATACCTTTATCCAGCCCACAATAAAGAACAATCCTCCAATAGGTGTTAATGGTCCGATGAATTTCAAGTTCATTGAAAAAACATCTTTTAAGGCAATCAAGTAAAGAGAACCGGAGAATAAAAAGATTCCGATCATAAAGTAGATGCCTGCCCACTTTATATGCTTATTTCCAACACCAATTTGTGAGATTAGAAGCAGCGCTAATGCATGCACCATTTGATAGCGACATGCGGTTTCCCAAGTCACCAAATCGTTGGATGAAACAATTTCCTTTAGTTGATGAGCGCCGAAAGCGCCGAACATCACTGAAAAAGCTGCGAATAGCGCTCCTGCACTCAAAAATTTATGGTTCATGAAAATTTATCTTCTCGAATCAATATATTCATTGAGTTCCTCGGTAGAACTTTCGAATGTGAACGTATCATTTACTTTGAAATAATTCCCTACATCATAGGTACGATCATAAGCATATTTCGCAAAATCGAGTCGAGTTTGTTCGAAGGTAAATTGCATAATAATTTGTTTCACTTGAGAGACGAACAAACAACGATCGTTCAAAACTTGTTTAGCGATCGTAAACTTTGTTTCTTCAAATGTTTTTGATGAAATGGTGGCATTCAAATCACTGAAATCTTCATTCGACATTGGAACAGGGCAACCCACTTTACCAGAATAACCTGGCAAATAAATAACGTGAGTAGGCGGTGGAACTGGAGCTGGGCTATGTGCACCAGATACGGTAGTAGTGGTTGTTGTTGTTGTTTGTGATTGCGTAGTAGAACTAGAGTTTCCCATGCCTTCATCCATTCCAGAAACATTAATACTAATGCTTCCTCCCATTCCATCTACATTCACTCCCATATTCATATTTACATTTCCAGGATCTGAATTGTTTCCGTTTGTTGTAGTGGTAGTTGTAGTTGAAGTTGTTTGTGAAGATTGAGTTGGAGTAGCAACTGGATTTACATGATATACTACAACGGCTTGTTCAGGTGAATTTCGAGGAGCTTGAGCCATGAGTACTGAACTCATAAAACGCAAAACAAATTCTCCTTTATTATTCTTCTTAATAACATAAGTACTTTCCTTCCCTAACTCAATGGCTAGATTAAAATTCTTTTCTCCAAGAGAGCTACCTTCAAAAATGACTTTCAATTTATAAAACTCTGCATTTAAACCAGTAATTTTAATGTTTGTTTCGGGTTCATTATTTTGACGAACTCCATTTATTATGGCCGTAAAGCGTTCACCATTTTCAGTAAATAAAATCACATTCGACATTTGCGCATTTACTTGAGCGACCATCAAAGACAAGAAGGATAGAATAATGAGTTTTTTCATGTTTAATATGACATTTTTGATTATTGGGCTAAGTTAAGTCAAGATTTGATTACCTCCCAAATTTATACCTTTGCATTTCTAAAATTATGAAACAGATCTTACTATTAGGTGCTGGCAGATCTTCAGGTGCCTTAATACAATATTTATTAGATCATACAGATTCTCAAGGTTTTTCATTAAAAATTGGGGATATTGATGTGCAACAAGCGTCTCAAAAACTGAAAGGTCATAAACATGGATCCGCATTTTTATTTAACGTTGAAGATGAGACACAAAGAACTAGCGCTATTCAAAACGCTGATTTAGTTATTTCATTGCTGCCACCAACGTTACATTATTTGGTGGCTCAAGATTGTCTTATTCATGGAAAAAATTTGGTGACCGCCAGCTATGTTTCGAAAGAAATTTTAGCATTGGATGAAGCTGCAAAAGAAAAAGGGATCTTATTTTTAAATGAATGCGGATTGGATCCAGGATTGGACCATATGTCGGCGATGGAAATCATTTTAAAATTGAAAAAACAAGGAGCCAACTTATTATCTTTTAAATCCTATACGGGTGGATTAATAGCTCCAGAGTCCATCGATAATTTATGGGGATATAAATTCACCTGGAATCCCAGGAATGTAATTTTAGCTGGACAAGGAACTGCTAAATACATTAAAGATGGATTATATCATTATATCCCCTACCATCGTCTTTTCAAAGAAGCCGTGCGAATAAAATTAGATGCAAATACCAACTACGATGGTTATGCTAATCGTGATTCTTTGGCGTATCGACATCATTATGGTATAGAAAACATTCCAACACTTATAAGAGGAACATTACGTCATGAAGGATTTTGCAGTGCTTGGCAAGTTTTTATTGCTTTAGGATTGACGGACGATAGTTTTCAAATTGAGAACAGTGAAAACATGACCTATCGTGATTTAGTAAATGCATTTATTCCTCCGTCACAACGTGGTGACTCCGTTGAAGAAAAAATTGCCAAATATTGTGAAGTTGATTATGATGGTCCTGCTATGCAACGAATTATTTCTACGGGCATCTTGGAAGATAAAATCATCGGAATAAAAAATGCGAGTCCAGCGCAAATCCTGCAGCATCTATTAGAAAGCAAATGGGTGTTAAAGCAGAATGACAAAGATATGATTGTAATGCTGCATGAATTCGAGTATGAATTAGATGGTGACAAAAAGCAATTAACATCTTCCTTACAAGTAAAGGGCGACGACGTCCATCAAACGGCAATGGCTAAAACAGTGGGACTTCCATTGGCGATTGCTGCTTTACAAATTTTAGAGGGGAATATTAAAATGAAAGGAGTTCAAATTCCTGTTCATGAAGAAATATTTACGCCCATTTTAAGAGAACTTGAAAAGATGGGGATTTGCTTTGTGGAGCAAACTAAATAATAGTTAGAAAGCCATATAATAATCACTCGTCAACTTTTTATATTCTTCTGTAAATTCTCGATTATCGAAATGGATGACAATTTCTTCTTCTTGAATATTTTCTTCTCTTCTTGAAAACTCCATCAGCACTCTTTTAAAAGGTTTCTCTCTGCCTGTTTTTATCTTTGATAATTTTACACAGATGAGTCCGCTTTGCTCAGCTAATTCACGAAAAAATTGTCCTTCCTTAAAGGGTAAAATAGCGGAGAACTTTCCAGTGTTTGATAATAATCGACCCACTCCAAATAACAAATCTTCGTAAGACAAAGACGCGCTGGCAGACCTTGCCAAATTTCTAGCTTCGTCACTAGCAGCGAAACTATCCATAAAATAGGGAGGATTGCTAACGATAAGATCGTAACGATAACCTGGTTTAAAATCATTCAATGATGAATGCATCACCTTAATATGTTCTTTCCATGGAGAGGCTTTCACATTATCAGAGGCTTGTTCGAAAGCAGAAACATCAATGTCTATTGCATCAATAAATGCATCTGTTTTTTGTGCAATCATTAAAGCGATAAGACCTGTACCGGTTCCGATATCTAAAATTTTTCCCTCTTTGGGTACCGTCACCCAAGCACCCAATAAAACGCCATCGGTGCCTACTTTCATAGCGCAACGTTCTTGTTGAATCGTAAACTTCTTAAACTGAAAAACCGATGCTGGCATATATTTTTCCTCTAACAAATATAAAAAAAGCGACGAGCTTGTACAATTAAATTTTTAGTGCAATTTGAATATTTCATCAATGCCTTCAAAAAAACCATAAATAAAACGTCGAAACTCAATATTTTCAAAAAAAAGACAAGTCGTTTGTGGTTAAAAATATCGCCAAAATAAGGTAAAAGCGATCATCACTTAAAATTTTACTATTGATTATCAATTCTTTATTATGTCAAATAGTACTTTGTGTTGCATAGTACCTTAAAACATATTAAGTTTGCAGAGTCATTAAATAACAGCATGGGTTGATGATCACGGCACATGCTTAAAACCAGCAACAAAATGAGCAATCTCGAAAATACACAAGCCCAGATGCGGAGAGGCGTATTAGAGTTTTGCATCTTGAGCATCATCGGCCAAGGAGAAGTTTATCCTTCGGATATCATTGCGAAGATGAAAGATGCAAAATTGATGGTCGTAGAAGGAACATTATATCCTTTATTAACTCGATTAAAAAATCAAGGACTATTAGCCTACACCTGGAAAGAAAGTTCTTCAGGTCCACCCCGAAAATATTACACCTTAACGCCGATAGGCGAACAATTTACTTCCGAACTTCGCGTCACTTGGCAAGAGCTAGTTGATGCGGTTAATCAAACAACTTCTAACAACCCTATATCATGAACAAGACGGTAACTGTAAATATTGGAGGCATGGTCTTCCATATTGAAGAGCAAGCTTACGACCAGTTAAAGAAATATCTCGAAGCGATTCGTGGTTACTTTACTAGCTCAGATGGTCGTGATGAAATCATACAAGACATTGAATCTCGCGTTGCGGAAATGTTTACTGAGCGTATTGGAACAAGCAGGCAAGTAGTGATTGCATCTGATGTAGAGTATGTAATTAATACCATGGGTCGACCAGAGCAAGTAGCTGGAACAGACGAAGAAAATTCTGAAAACAAATCATCATCTGGTACTGCAGGATCTACTTCAGAAGGACGTGGATATCGTCGACTCTATCGTGATCCAGACGATAAAGTTATAGGTGGTGTTTGTAGTGGAATAAGTCATTACATTGGAATTGATCCGATTTGGTTACGCCTCATCTTCGCCATTGCGTTCTTTGTAATGGGTACAGGACTCCTACTTTATATCTTGTTGTTAGTAATCGTACCAAAAGCGAAAAGCACAACCGAGAAACTAGAAATGAAAGGTCAGCCAATAAATATTGATAACATTAAAAAGACGATTGAAGAAGAAGTAGAAGATATAAAAACACGTATCTCCGGAAAACGAAGCTCAAGAGGAGGCAGCAGTAGAATTGCAAATTTTTTTGAGGCCATCGGAGCTATCATCGTAGCTGCTATTAAGTTCTTCGTTGGCTTTATCGGTGTAATAATAGCAATTGTACTTATCGCATTACTCTTTGCGTTGTTCGTTACACTATTAGGAATGTCGGGCGTAATTGGCGGTGATTCATTACCCATCTTCCTGACCCAATTCTTCCTTGAATCGTGGCAGGTAAATACAGGAATGTTTGCATTGGCCTTGGTAGTTGGAATTCCACTGATTGTAATCCTATACAGAATAGCGCGATCCTTATTCAAACTCAAGAATGAATCAAAGTTATTTAATTATTCAACAGGAATTCTCTGGATTGTTGGAATGCTACTTACCATTTGGATCGCGATCAATATTTCATCTCAATTCAGAAATACCAACACAGATAGAATAGTAATCCCTATCGTTCAGCCACAAAGCAACACATTACATTTAGCGGCAATGGATGAAACTTTTAGTCGCATGGAAGACTATGATGATAGCAACTTCAGTTGGAATTCTGATTCATGGGGTATTAATTCAGATGAAGACTCGGTAAGTTTTGACGATGTTGAGTTAACGGTGCAACGCGCTGAAGGAAATGAATTCGAGTTGGTAAGAATAACAACGAGCAGAGGTACTAATCGCAAAAATGCAGAATTAAATTCAAGAAGAATTGTTTATCCAATTCAGCAAAATGATTCTATCATTCATTTCGCAAAAAGTTATATCATTCCAAAAGGAGTGAAATACAGAGCTCAGAAAATTCGATTAATCCTTAAAGTTCCTGAAGGCAAAAGTGTATTCTTAGGACAAGAAATAGAAGATGTAATTTACGATATCAAAAACGTTACCAACACTTGGGACAATGATATGGTAGGACATACCTGGACAATGACTTCTCGAGGATTAGAATGCTTGAATTGTAAGTTAGATGAAACCACCTCCATCAACTACAATTACAGCGGTGACAACGACGAAAACGACTTCAACGACGAAAAAGTAAAAGTGAGAGTGAATGGAAAAAACATCGATATAAATTCTGATGATGATACCATCAATTGGGATAATAAAGATGTAAAGATAAAGATTGATGGAGATGGTGTGGTGATTGATGCGAAGGAGAAGAAATAGTATTTTTCAAGCGCGAAATGGATAAGGGCAAGCCTTATCCGCACTATCGTGCTCAAATGAAAATGTTAAAAAAAGGATGCGATGATCGCATCCTTTTTTTTTGCAATAACATTTCCTTAACAATTAATGTTTGTTTATCAAAGGGAAAACACTACATCGTATACTTATAATGTTTCGGCATATAGTATTGACGCTTGGTATTTTTTCGCTAGGCAATACTTATATAGTAATGCATCTTTGCACCATCAAAAGAAACAAAAAAAATAATTATTGAATTCATAGTAACAAAACAATACATTCAATCATCACAGCTAAACAATCACATTAAAAAATTAAATTAAATTAAACTTTAAATTAAAAAAAATGAAAACAGCCTATTCTTTATTCCGCCGCTCGTTCGCCGCCATCGCGGTTACCATGGGACTTCTTTTTGCAAGCTCTAGCAGTTTTGCACAAAGCAACACAGACATCAGCAGTGATGTAAAAGCACAAGTAATAGAACTAAACAAAGACATTGAGAAAGCAGTTCTTAAGAAAGACTACTCATCCATTGTAGACTTGTACTCAGATGACGCAACTATCATGGTTCCTGGAGGTAAAAAAATTACAGGAAGAAAAGAGATTGCAGAGTACTGGTTAAACATGATGCAAATAAAATCCATGAAATCAGAAATTGTTGAGTTAGGTGGAAATTCAAAAATGATTTATCAAATCGGTAAATGGACCATCACCAAAATGGAAAATGGAGTTGAAAAAAACATTACGACCGATGTAGTACTCATTTGGAAAAGAGAAAACAACTACAGTTATAAAATTCAATTAAACAGTTCGAATAATCCTGTGGCTTATCAAGGAAAAACAGGAGAGCCCTTTGAAGCTGTTCAACCATAAACAAAACACCACTGCTTAGTACATAAACGAAGCAGTACACATACTGCTTCGTTAAATAAACTACTCAGCACAAGTTCAACTTCTTCACGAACTTCGCAGTAAACATTAAGTTTTTCATATACGTTAATTAGGTTAGGTAAAAGGTCTCCCAAAGTTCGGGAGGCCTTTGTTTTTTATAAGCTCCGCTCCTACTTTGCAAAAACTTTATCGTCGATTCCTTTGTTGATTTTATAATTTGAAAAACTAATAATGATTCGACCAGGCTTTTGGGGCTTGTTTTTATCTTCTTGCGTGGATTTGGAATTAATATCTGCAGAAATTGCTTTCGGAATCTTAAAACGTTTTACATCGACTGTAAAGATGGTTTTGTCGGGTAATGCGAGCGTTTTCCATGTGCCATAAAAATATTCGATGAGTACCGTTCCATTGGTTTTTGTAGTTAATTGTGATTTAACTATTAGACCTTGTGCTACATCAACCCATAATTTCGCCAATACCATATCACTAGTATCGGACATAGGAATAACATTAACAATAGTAGTAGCGACACCGTTCAAATTTTCAGCACCAGAAACAAATGCCATAAAATTATTCTCGTTGTTCAACAAAGTAAAAAGTTGATCGAAGTTTTGCTTTGGCAATATGGCAATTCCCTTCGATTCTACATGAAACTTACTCGGTGACTTGTAGAATACTTTTGCTTTCTGTGGTAAAATCTTTAGAAATGAAATGCGTGCGTCAATCACCGCATCTACTTGATAATCGCGCACCTTATTAAATTTCTCAGTAACACCTTTTAGCAGTTTTATTGCTTCTGGAGAACTTTGACCTTGTGCCCATAAGACCATC
>JANOPQ010000130.1:0-10667 GCA_031421935.1 Bacteroidota bacterium
AAAGATTTGGATTTATAACAATATTAAATTATAAAATTCATAATAAATTGATGTTCATTTCTTTAATAAATTAAAATCGTAGTAAATAATAATACCTTTTTCAATATATTTTTGAAAAGAAGAAACTACATTGGTTAACATCATTTATTATTTACGACCCAAGCGGTAGCAAATACACATGAAGAGCAATTTTATGATTTTAAGTAGCATATTTTAGCTTAGAATCAACTCTATATCTTTAGCTTTGTAACTTGCTTAATTTATCCGAAAGTGCAAAAAATATGATTACCAAAGAACAAGTGCTAGAGGCTTTAAGCCATGTTGATGATCCGGATTTGAAAAAAGATTTGGTTACCTTAAACATGATTAAAGATGTGGAAGTAGATGGGAAAAAAGTAAGTTTTACGGTTGAGCTCACTACTCCTGCTTGTCCTATGAAAGAATTTATCGCCAACGCTTGTCGGAATGCGATTATTCATATGGTAGATACAGACGCGGAAGTGAACATTAACATGACTGCGAGTGTTACCACAAAACGTCCTTCCTCACAAGAATTTTTACCCGGCGTTCGAAATATCATAGCAGTTGCATCTGGAAAAGGTGGCGTAGGGAAATCAACGGTAGCAGCCAATTTAGCGGTGGCTATGGCGCAAACGGGAGCTAAAGTAGGATTGATTGATGCTGATATTTTTGGTCCTTCACAACCCATCATGTTCGGTGTAGAAAACGAGCGATTATTCATCAACGAAAGAAACGGCCGACAATACATGATCCCCGTTGAGAAATACGGAGTGAAATTATTGTCCATTGGATTTTTAGCCGATCCCTCACAAGCCATTGTATGGAGAGGGCCCATGGCATCAAAAGCATTACAACAGTTATTCAACGATGCTGATTGGGGTGAATTAGATTATATGTTCATCGACTTACCTCCTGGCACAAGTGATATTCATTTAACCTTAGTAGGAACTGTTCCCGTAACAGGAGTAGTGATTGTTTCCACACCACAGCTCGTTGCTTTAGCCGATGCGAAAAAAGGAATTGCCATGTTCCAGATGGAATCCATTAAAGTACCCATATTAGGATTAGTAGAAAATATGGCTTACTTCACACCTAAAGAATTACCCGATAACAAATATTACATCTTTGGAAATGGAGGTTGTAAGTTATTAGCTGAAGAGTTAAATGTTCCGTTTTTAGGAGAAATTCCACTTGTACAAAGCATTTGTGAAGGTGGAGATATGGGTACTCCTATTGTAAACGATATGCAACACCCAGCTGCATTAGCATTCTTAACTTTAGCGGGTAACGTAGCGCAACAAGTTGCCATACGAAATGCCAAGCAAGCGCCTACACAAAAATTACAAACCCAAGCTAACAACTAATGAACGCGAATAAAAGTGAACTCATTTTACGAATTGAAGATACGCTTGCTCAACTGCGACCTTATTTAGAAGCCGACAATGGAAATGTAAGTTTTGTTGAACTCACGGATGACTTAGTTGTAAGAGTTCGATTAGAAGGAGCCTGTAGCTCGTGTTCCATGAGTGCCATGACTTTAAAAGCGGGAATTGAACAATCCTTAATCAAAGCAGTACCGGGCATTAAATCGGTGGAAGCAATCGCGTAAAAAAATTGGCAAATTGGTAAATTGGCAAATTGCTGCGCTCTGCTATTTGTAATTATCTGCCTTCGAGTACCTCAGGCAGCTGTTTCATTCTCTTCTTGAATCCTCGCTCTCCCCCGATAGTTATCGGGGATGTTTCTCACTCTGTATTTCCGATCTCCCTCGATAGTTTTCGGGGCTGTCTCTCACTCTGTATTTCCGCCCTTCCCCCGATAGTTATCAGGGCTGTTTCTCGCACTGTCTTTAGCTGCCTGAGGTTCTCGAGGGCAGCAAATATTAACCCGGGAATGTCAACATCATTTTACAACCTTTTTCGCTGGTAACGGTTGCGGCGCCTTTTAGTTGAATGAGCAATTTTTGAATTAAACGGAAGCCGAACGTGTTTGACTTTTCCCAATCAAAATTCTTCGGTAATCCTTTACCGTTATCACTCACTTCGAGAATAAAGTAATCGCCTTGCTTTTTGAATGTAACAGAAATATCGCCTGTCAATTTTCCAGAGAACGCATGTCGAATACAGTTTGACAACATCTCATTAACTATTAAGCAAAAAGGCAATGCTTTATTCATCGGCAATAAAATATCAGACACATTCAAACTCACATTTAAAGAAATGCCTTTATCATTTCCCACCTCCATCATTTTTTTAACCGTTGCATTAAAGAAAGATTCTGTTTTTAAAACCTCCGTTCCATTTTCCTTTGTCGAATAAAGATGTAACTGTTTAAGGGTTTGAATTCGGTCGGTGCTATCTTCTAAAACAAGTTGCGCATTTTCATCTGTAATAAATTGCTTTTGCAATTGCATCATTTGTGAGACTAAATCCAAACTATTCGCAATATCGTGTGGAATTTTTTCCTCTAACATCTGTTGTTGAGATTGGCTCACGCTCAGTTTTTCGGACAGACGCATTTTATCTCCGACATCGGAAATCACCAACATTAAGCCTGTGAGCACATTGTCATTACTATCATACAGTGGAGTTGCATTAACTGAAATCCAACTGATATCATCATTTACACTTTTCACTCCCATTACCACATTCTTCACAAATTCGTTCTTTTGCCTCACTCTATTGATGGGATATTCATCTTCTGAAAATTCACTTCCATCTGGGTGAATCAGCATATTTCCATTTTGCCTTAACACGGCACAAACCCCCACTTTTTCACCTTCTTCAATTCCAAGCAATTTTTTTGCGGCCTCATTCGAATTAATATGGAGTCCATTACTGTCGGTAATAATTATAGACTCACTCATTGTTTCAAAAGCAGCTTTGTACTTCGCTTTATTTTCGGACAAATGATTATTTTCTTGCTTACGTTTTAAAGCTAATCCTATGAGTCGAGAGATACTTTCAATAAGTTCCACTACTCCACTGTCCCACTTTCGAGGTCCTCTACACTCATCTAATCCTAAAAATCCCCACCATTCATTCCCAAGAAATATGGGGACCACGGCCATCGTTACAACTTCTTGAGCTTTCAAAATTTCCTGTTCCGTATGTGGAAATTCAGAAATATCACTAACAATCGATTCGCCTTTACTTAAGACATCAATCCATCTGCCAAATCCAACTTCTTCATAAGAGCAATTAATCATCAAATCATTATCAATTTGCGCAGGAAAAAGTCCATCATTCCACTCTAGAATTTGAGTAAATCGCAATACTCCATCTTCTTGGATGGGATGGTTTTGAAAAATATAAACTCTATTAACTTCGGAAGCGGCGCCAATTTTTGGAAGCATTTTTTCGACAGTTCCTAAAATAGCTGAATCTGTAAACAACTCCTGCGACAACAAAGAAATAGCTTCATTTAAACTACTTTTTTGTTGAATGAATAACTCATATGATTTTCGCTTTGATATATCTATTGAAATTCCACGCATATATAAAGGAACACCCTTGTCATCCAACTCAATTTTAATTTTGGATTGAAACCAAATATATTGCCCGTTGGCATGCTTCATTCTGTAATCATAATCGAAACCACAATCATTAGCAATTGCTTCCTTTAAGCCTATTTCATATAATACAATATCATCGGGATGAATTTCCGTTAAACACTTTAAATATAATTCCTTGGGAGTGATATTTATTTCCCATCCTAACATATTGAAAATGCTTTTCGACCAGAACACTTCGTGGGTAGTCATGTCATATTCAAAAGATCCGAATCTCGCAAAATCAGAAGCTTCGTCAACAACCTTACTTAGTTTCTTATTAATTTCAATAGTTTTTAATTCTTCTGAAAAATTCCTAGCAGTAAATATGATTTGGGAAGAACTATTCACTTGAATTAAACGAGAACAAAAATTAACTACTTCACCATTTCTTACGTAAGGATACTGAAACTTTTCAGATTCTTGTTTTTCCAATAACTCAATTTTGGCATTTAAATATAAATCACAAATAGTAGAATCCAAAATATCGGCAAATTTTTTACCTACAATACTTTTTTTATCCTTAAAAAACAATGTTTCATCCTCAGCAAACACATCTAAAAACACATCGTTCTCATCCAACACATAAACCACTTCGTCCAAACATTTAATCAAGGATTTCATCTCTTCACGCTGTTTCTTCAACTCTAGCTCTACTTTCTTTTGGCTAGTTATATCATAGATAGAGCCATAAGTAACCACTGTTCCATCGTCATTAAAACGATGTACTGATTGCAAGTTAAAACAATGAAAATCGGGATTTACATCAGGGCGTAAACGAAACTCCGTATTCAGCGGCTGCCTAGTTTCAAGCGAAATTTTTAATTTTTCTTTAAACATCTCCTTTGATTCGTCAGTTAAATTAGAAATGATGCTAGCATATGAATCCAACGCTGTTTGCTTAGAAACTTTCATGAATTCACCTATTCTTTCGCTCACAAAATCAAACTTCCGATTCCCATCTTTATCCATTTTAACAATGTACATCACACCTGGAATAGAATATCCAAGTTCCTCCAGCTGCTTGCTTTTGATGTACACTTCATTTTCAATTAAATATTTCTCTAGAATTACACTCGATACATTCACTGCTCTTTTCAGCAATGAAATTTCAAAATCGGATAACTCATGGATCTCTTTAAAATAAGCACCCATGGTACCCAACACCATTCCTTCCTTACTAAAAATAGGAAACGAATGACAAGCTTGAAAACCTTGAAGTAATGTAGTATCACGATAGGGTTCCCAACATTCAAATTCACGAATATTTGAAATATAAACAGGCTGCATAGAATAGGCAGCTAAGCCACAAGATCCATTTAGTGGTCCGATGGGAATCACTGGGAATTTATTCACATAGTTTTCTGAAAGAGAAGGATGACTTACCCATACCAATTCCATTTCATTCTCCTTTCTTTTAGTAATGTAGCCATGCATTGCTGGGCAAATTCGTTTCATTCCATTTAACAATGTATCAAAAACGGATCTCATTTCATCATGCCTAGATAGTTGTTCAAAAACCTTATTTTCGATTGAATCCCACGCACTCATTCTCCATTTTTCTGTCACATCTTTAATAAAAAAAGAAACAGAATTCACTTCTTCATTCACTAAAACAGGGTTCGCTGAAATTTCGAAATGAAAAGTATCTTCTTTAAAAATTGATAGTTCTGAATTTTGTTTATTTCCAAGACAACCGTTATGAATTAAAGAGGTCCATTGCTCACTAATATCTTTAGGAAGGGCTGTAAGAATATTCATTTCAATGAAAATGTTTAGATTGAAAAAATTCTTCATCATCGAATTAAAATGATTATTATACACTACTAATTCACCACTGCATTTCACAATGAAAATAATATCATCTGTACTTTCAATTACGGAATTCAACGATGCCGTTTGATCCGTTATGATTTCCTTTACTTTTTTCAGGTCGGTAATATTTTGACCTACCCCTTTAATTACTCCGGGTCTCAAACTCCATGTATTGATGATACAACTACAAACATTACCCGCTTTATCCAAGAGTTGAACTTCCATGCGATCATAGTATTCAGCGTCATCACGGCGCTCGCTGGCATAAGCAATACGTTTTTGAATTCTCTCTAACTCTTCTTGATTAGTAAATCGCTCGACGTACTCAAGAAGATGCATGCTTTCTGGCACATTTTCAAAACCCATTGCATTCAACATATCAATATGCGCTTGATCGATATGAATAATAAGGGAATCCAAATCCAGCTCAAAACCAGAAATTAAATATTGCTTGCTGATATTCACTTCACTGTTCAATGATACAGAATCATTCTGTTCAAACTTCTTCTCCATAAGACTTCAGATTTTATTTAATTCCTTTGAAAAATATCAAAAAAAGCGGATTGAAAAACCGAGGAAAATCAATTTTATCAACAAGTTTACTTTGAAGAATTCTGCAAAAAACCCTTCTTGTAGACTTCTTTCTTAATGACTTTACTTTCCAAGTCATATTCCATCCAAGGACCTTCCTTCACTCCATTTTTATAAACACCTGTTTCTCGCAGGTTGCCATTTCCATAATAAATTTTTACCTGACCATTCTCCTTATCGGCTTTATAATACATCTCAAAAATCACCCTTCCTACTTCATTAAATTGTTGATAAAGACCTTCCCTTTTTCCTTTCAAATAATTCTTAACTTCAGCTAGTCGACCATCTTCATAAAATACTTTCCAAGCCCCTGTAGCCACTCCTTTTTGATAAATTTCGATGGCTTTTACCGAATCATTTTCTCCATAAAATACCCAAGTTGAATCCTTTTTTAGATCGAAATAATTGCCTTTGGCAAGCACTTTTCCGGATTCATAATATGAGATGCCTTTACCACGGATTTGATCCTTCTCAAAATAAACTTCCGCCTTTAATTTCCCACTTTCATACCAAGTACGAGATATTCCGGAAGGTTTATTATTCGTGAACATAGTTTCAGAACATAAAGTATTATCACGGTAATACTTTTTCCATACACCCTGCTTGAGCCCTTTCATGTCTTCACAATTGATGGTATCACCCTTAAATACCTGGAAACTTTTCCATTGACCCATTCCTTGAAAGGGTAAAACCAAAAACAGAATTCCTACCATAATTTTATACATGCTACAAAAATGCAAATTCTTCTTGTTCATTTATTGTTTTGAGGCATTTAAATTAGATTGGTGAGATTTTGTACTTTCACAACATCGTAAACGCTAAATACTAAATTAATATTTTTGCTCCTATCCAATAAAAAGCAGAAGAATATGTTTAAAACCTCTCTCATCCTATTTTTATTCCTAACACTCTCAATCGTTAGCAATGGACAAACTTTAAAAGGGGTGGTAAAGGACAGCAAAACGAAGGAGGCCTTGATTGGTGCGACCATTGCCTTGAAAGGAGGAAATATTGGAACGACCACTGATCTAGATGGTAAATTTGCTTTAGATGGAATTTCGACACCACCCATCGTTTTGATTGTTTCATATTTAGGATTTGATAATAAGGAAATTACGGTGAATAGTCTCACCGAACCATTAACTATTTTTCTGACTTCTAGTCAAAAAGCTTTAAAAGAAGTAAGTGTAGTTGAATCTAGACTTACGGAAAAGCAGCGAGAATCGGCCATAACGGTGGAATCCATGGATATTATTGCTATTCGACAAACGCCTGCGGCCAGCTTTTATGATGGACTTGGTGCCTTAAAAGGGGTGGATGTTACCGCGGCGAGCCTAGGCTTTAAAGTAATAAATACAAGAGGATTTAATAGCACCTCACCTGTGCGTTCATTGCAAATTATTGATGGCGTAGATAATCAAAGCCCGGGTTTAAATTTTTCACTGGGCAATTTCTTGGGGTGCTCTGAATTGGACCTTTTAAAAGTGGATTTAGTGGTTGGTGCGAGTTCAGCCTTTTATGGTCCTAATGCATTCAACGGTGTTATTAGCATGACTACTCGAAGCCCTTTTGTTAAGCCAGGATTAGAATTCAGCTTTAAAACAGGATCCAGGGATTTACGAGAAACCGCCATTCGGTACGCAGCCGTTATAAAAAACAAAGCGGGAGAAGATAAAGTAGGAATGAAGTTTAACATTTGTTATTTCACAGCCAACGATTGGGAAGCAGATAATCGTTCTGCAACACCTCAGTCGAAAAGTAATGAAAGTAATCCAGGAGGCTACGATGCGGTGAATGTTTATGGTGATGAATATTATTCAGGTGGTGATTTTAGTTTAGTACCAGCACTTCGTCCTGGCATTGGGATTCTTTACCGGTCGGGATATGCTGAAAAAGATATTGTGGATTATGATACGCGCAACTTAAAATTAAATGCTGCTGTTCATTATAAAATTGCCAAAGAATTAGAAGTCATTGCAAGTTCCAACTTTGGCTATGGCACTACGGTTTATCAAGGTGATAATCGATATAGTCTAAAGGACATTCAATTTTTTCAAAATCGAATTGAATTAAAAAAACAGGATAAGTTTTTTGTTCGCGCCTATTATACCAATGAAGATGCGGGAAAATCATACGATGCATTTTTCACCGCATTACTGCTACAGAATTCAGTAAAAGACAATGCGGATTGGGTAGATGATTACATTAAATTTTTTAATACAGAAAATTATTTTCAGAGCATTCGAAATTTTCCTGGCTACCCTCAACCGTCTCAATTCCCAAATGATTATGCAGCCTATTTAGCCTCTATCAATCCCTTCTTACTTAACAACTTTTACGATTCATTAACTCTTTATCATGGCAATGCACTCACCTATGCCAATGGTGAGGGATCGGTAATCAATGGCAACCAAGCGTACTTAATTCCCGGAACAGCAGCTTTTGATTCCGCCTTAACAAGCATCACATCAAGAGAGACATTTGCAGGAGGAGGATCAAGGTTCTTTGACAAATCAGCTTTAGCACATGTTCACGCTGAATACAAATTCAATATTGATAGTTTTATTTTCACAACGGGCGCTAACTTCCGACAATATCTTCCCAACTCTAATGGTACCATCTTTTCAGACACCAGCGGCAGAGTAATAAAGCTCTATGAATATGGACTTTATTTTGGTGTAGATAAAAAATTATTGGATGATCGATTAAAGTTAAACGCAGCGATACGGATGGACAAAAATCAAAATTTTGACTACCTCTTCTCCCCTGCACTATCTGCTATTTACAATCCAAATGCGCTAAATACTTTTAGAGTTTCGTTAAGTTCCGCCATTCGTAATCCGACTCTTGCTGATCAATATTTGTATTATCAAGTGGGTAGAGCTACACTCATTGGAAACTTAAATGGCTATGATTCTTTAGTGACACTCGAATCTTTATTTACTGGATTAAATTATCAGAATCCAGATACACTGGAATATTTCAATGTAGCCCCAGTAAAACCTGAAGAGGTAAAAACCATTGAATTTGGTTATAGAACGACACTCTTTAAAAAACTATTTTTGGATATGAATGCTTATTATAGCAGTTACACTAATTTTATTGGATATAAATTCGGAGCTGATGTATCAGTCGCACAAGGATCTCCACTCCCCATCTTTTTAAACGATATTTATAGAGTGGCAACAAATTCAAAAGATCGAGTGACCACTGCTGGATTTACCATTGGTGGAAATTATTATTTCAGTCGATTTTATTCATTTAATGCGAACTGGTCGTGGAATGAGTTAGATCGCCACGGCTCCACTGATCCTTTGATTCCTGCTTTTAATACACCAAGGAATAAATATAATGTTGGATTGACAGGACAAGAGATCGATAATAAAATTGGTAGTAACTGGGGATTTGGAGTTAATTATAAATGGGTAAAAGGATTTTTATTTGAAGGGTCGCCACAATTCACGGGAGAGATTGAAGATTACGGAATACTCGATGCACAAATCAACAAGAAATTTCCAGATATCAAAACCACTTTCAAAGTAGGATGCACAAACATTTTAGAAAATCTACATTACGAAGTTTATGGAGGTCCATTGATTGGAAGATTGGTTTATTTTCAAATCTTGTTGGAGCTGAATTAATATACGAATTACGAATCTATAAGAATTTACTGATACACGAAATGCGAATGAACCTACCTATACTAAAGCTACGGCAGGCAGGCACGAATGCGAATAGTTTTTTATTTATTACCTACAAATAAAAAATCCGTGCAAATCGTAATTATCCGTGTCATCCGCGTTCCTTTTTTAATCCTAATCACGACGAATTTTATCATAAAAAATCATAATCATCTTAATAAATCAGTGGTCCATCAAAACATAGATCAATGAAATAAGTAATATATTTAAATAGCTAGAAGCTAGCACCCATCGACTTCGATCAGGGCGAGGCTAGAAGCTTATAAAGGATCCACGTCAACTTGAATGATTAATTGTCGGTTCTCAGGACGTTTTTTGAATTCTTCGAGTGCGGTTTGCAAACTCTTTTTTACTTCATTTACGCTGATGGTCTTTTCCAATTTTATTATGAGTTGTCGGAGATAAAAATTACGCACTCGATTGACGTACGGAATGGTTGGACCTAATACTCTATTTGCAAACATTTTTTTTAATTCTGCAGTGAGTTCCTTTGATAATTGATCAGCTTTTTTCTCATCCCGATGCTTCAAACGAATTTCAATCAAACGACAATAGGGAGGGTAAAAAAATCGGTGGCGCTCCGTGAGTTCATGCATATAAAATCCTTTGAAATCATGCTTTAACACATAAGAAAGCACAGGAGATTCGACGTTGTAGGCTTGAATTAAAACTTTACCATGCATTCTTCTGCCGGCTCGACCACTCACCTGGCTCAGCAATTGAAAACCTCTTTCATGCGCACGAAATTCTGGGTAATGCAAGATGGAATCTGCGTTTAATACACCCACCAATTGTACGCGATCAAAATCAAGACCTTTTGTAATCATTTGTGTTCCCACCAAAATATCAATCTTCCCTTCCTCAAAAGAAGTAATAATTTGATGATATCCTGATTTAGAACGTGTGGTATCATAATCGAGTCTCGCAATATTAGCATCAGGTAAAATAAGTTGCAAATCTTCCACGATGCGTTCTGTCCCGAAACCTTT
>JANOPQ010000131.1:0-3664 GCA_031421935.1 Bacteroidota bacterium
TGTATTGTTTTTCAGTCACGGGCTGCTCATCAAAAGAATACATCCTTCCCGGTTTTATTGATGCACATATCCACATTGAAAGTTCCATGCTGGTTCCTTATGAATTTGCTCGAATTGCTTTAACTCATGGAACCGTTGCTACCATTAGTGATCCGCACGAAATTGCGAATGTGTTGGGGTTAGATGGCGTTTACTACATGTTAGAAAATGCAAAAGACGCATTGCTTAAATTCAACTTTGGTGCACCATCCTGTGTTCCTGCAACTACTTTTGAAAGTGCGGGTGCTGTACTCGATGCAAAAGATATCGAAACCTTAATTCAGCGCGACGACATTAAATATTTAAGTGAGATGATGAATTACCCGGGTGTTCTTTTTAAAGATTCCGAGGTGATGGAAAAAATAGCAATCACTAAAAAATATAATAAACCGATAGACGGTCATGCACCGGGTTTACGTGGGGCCGATGCAAAAAACTACATCGATGCAGGCATCAGCACCGATCACGAGTGTTTTACATTAGAAGAAGCGCTGGAAAAAATTCAATACGGTATGAAAATATTGATTCGGGAAGGATCGGCAGCGCGGAATTATGAAGCATTACATCCCTTGTTAAAATCAAATCCGCGTGAATGCATGTTTTGCAGTGATGATAAACATCCTGATGAATTGCTCTTGGGTCATATCAATTTGCTGGTGAAAAAATCAATTGAGCTAGGTTATGATTTGTTTAATGTGCTCTATGCAGCTTGTATCCTTCCTATCGAACATTACAAATTAAACGTTGGACAACTTCGTGTAGGTGATGCTGCCGACTTTATCATTTGCAAAGACTTGACAGACTTTAAGGTTGAGAAAACTTTTATTGATGGCATTTGCGTTGCTGAAAATGGAAAAAGCATTTTGCCTCCCAAGAAACATAAAGTCGTAAACAACTTCAATACATCCATTACCAAGCCCGAAGATTTCAAAATTAAAAAAGAGGGAAATAAAATTCGTGTAATCGAAGTTTACGACGGACAACTTATCACGGTTGAAACACAGGTTGAGGTTACCGCAGTAAATGGAGAAGTTGTTACGGACATTGCAAATGATATTTTAAAAATTGCTGTCGTAAATCGTTATTCGAAGCAACCACCAGCAATTGCTTTCATTCGAAATTTCGGATTAAAAAAAGGAGCTATTGCTTCGAGTGTTGCGCATGACTCTCATAATATTATTGTGGTGGGGGTTGATGATCTTTCTATTTCAAAAGCGGTGAATTCCATCATTGAACAAACGGGAGGATTAAGTTTAGTGGATGGTGAAGAAATTCATACCATCGCGCTTCCTGTAGCGGGGTTGATGAGTGATTTAGACTGCGAAAGTATTGGATTAGCCTACTCGACCATCGATAGAAAGGCTAAAGAAATAGGATCGAAACTCAGAGCGCCATATATGAGTTTATCGTTTATGGCTTTATTAGTGATTCCGCAATTAAAATTGAGTGATAAAGGTTTGTTTGATGGGAAGAGTTTTCAGTTTATTGATTTGTTTTGCGAATAGGATTTTCTCGTACATAATGTTTTAATTTTAAACACTAGAGGCACTAGAGGTCACTAGAGGTCACTAAAGGCTAACGTATCATAAGCTAACGCAAGTGCATTAATTTACTGACTCAAGTGCACTTAGTGTCCTCTAGTGCCTCTAGTGTTTAAAAACCAGGAAAACGATTACAAAAAAAAGACAGTTTCCGATAACAAATCCTCTAATTTTCCGTATTAATACTATGCGGTCTATAAAGCTATATTTAATTCAACCATTCACAGCGAGTATGCTCTTGGGAGTATTGCTGTTTTTATTGAAATGGGTGATTGGTCCGTATAATGCAATTCACCTTTTAATTACGTTAGTGCTCCCTGTATTTCTCTTTATTGGAATATTTATCATTCTATCCAGTTTGATATACTTCCTTACTTGGATGAGCAGCGGAACTACTGAATGCTAAAAGAAGCACTATCCACAACAGCTGGTGGAATCAATTCATTCTTCAACTTCTCATCGCGGTGATACACATCCTTTCGGAAATGTAGTTGTCCGTCGTTCTCGACCCAAGCAGTGAAATAAACAATATATACAGGCAGCTTATTTTCGAGCTTCACCCACGATTCTTTTCCTGGCAGTAAGGCTTTTTTTACTCTTTCGGGTGTCCAGCCTTCGGGTTCTAATACATAGTTGGCTAATTTTTCTGGATCACTTAATCGAACACAGCCATGACTAAAAGCACGATTTTCTTCTTTGTACAAAGAGCGAGCTGGTGAATCATGCAAATAAATATTATGCGAATTCGGAAATAAAAATTTCACTTTCCCCAATGAATTAGAAGTTCCTGGTTTTTGTCGAATGGTATAGGGGAAACCGCTCTTGGTATATTTTTTCCAATCAACGGTGGTGCTTGAAATTACTTTTCCGGATGCGTTTACCAGCTCCATATTATGACTGCTTAAATAATTGGGCTTTTTAATTATTCCCGGAATAATTTCATCATACAATATTCCGGGAGGAACCACCCAATAAGGATTAAAAACAACATTACGCATCTCGCCCGAAAACGAAACCGTTTCATGAATTTCTTTTCCGACCACTACATTCATATTCCAAATTTGAATTCCATTATCGTAAGCATACAAATTAAAATCGGGGATGTTTACGATCAAATAACGTTGCGGATAATCGGAAGGCATCCACCGACTACGTTCCATGTTGATTAAAATTTGTTCGATGCGATCTTCTACCGATACATTGAGTGCTTCGTAAAACTTTTTGCCAAGCACACCATCGGGAGTAAGTCCATGTCGCTTTTGAAAACGAGTTGCCCCTACATACAAGGTGGAATCAAATTCAATAGAAGAATTCATTGAATCCAAATCGCCATGCAAGAACAAACTTTTACCAATGGCGAGTAGGATACTATCGGTGTCGCCTATACGAAGTGCGCGTTCTGGATAAACCACCGGACTCCATGCTTCGGCTCTTGACAAACTATCGTATTGAACCAAATACTTTCGCAACCAATAATACTGGCGAAAAACGGCCTTCGACAATAAACTTCCATCGGGCGAATGTACGAGTGCTGAATCGAGCCATTCTTCCTTATCAATATGCATGCGCGGTAAAAACCACGACATCGCCTTTGATTTTTCTTCGGGTAAACCTGTCCAGGATTTATCGGTATACCAAAAAAATGAAATCGTCAACATGGCCTCCAACGATCGATCGGGTTGCAAGAGCGAATCTTTCACCGAATAAATACTGAGTCGCTCCGAAAGAGCTGGTAAAATCGAAAGTGAATCTTTGATTCCTTCTAGTCGAGCACTTTGCAAAAACTGAAACAAGAATCCGGCATGCTCACGCAATCCATCTTCCTTAAACCAAGCGTAACTCCAATCGCGGTTCGAATAAAAGCGGCGGGCTTGTTCGGTATAAGTGGTTAAGTTGGGAAGGGCAATTGTGAGTGAATCGAAAAAAAGTGAATCCAAAATAAAATTACTTTTCACATCGAAAGAAGTGATGATGGTGTCCTTGATGGGTTGTTCATTTTCTTTGTTTTTTACACCCTTACAACCGTGCAGAGCAAGAAAGACTATCAAGAAAAAGTGGATGGAGTATTTGTGATTTATTTTCAT
>JANOPQ010000132.1:0-14969 GCA_031421935.1 Bacteroidota bacterium
CATCGAAGGAACGGTATTAATATACACTCGAATATGATCGTCCTGAGCAGCAAAACCATTATCACGATACATTTGAAAATTAAATTGGGGATTCACGCCCGCATTATTACTAAAATCGAAAGGTTTGGTAATGATGATTGAGGTGTCATTATTAATTCCAGTAAATGAATTAAACATCATTAGGTTAGTGCCCCCACCTGCTAAAATTCCTGGTGCGGGATTGGTTGCAGTTGCAGCTGGTTGTAGCACGAATGCTCCGCTTACATTGGTCGCATACTTTTGCTGCCTCCAACCTGGTGCTGGGAAAATAGTTGTGCTTTCAAACGATTCAATTTGTTGAACCAATTGCGCTTTTGAAATTTCAGGTGAAATGAGCGCAAGTAGTGCCAGTACCGATGTAAAAATACATCTCATTAATCCTTGGTTTTGGTAGTTGTTTTTCATGTGTTTATTAGTTTGGCGAATTGTTTGGCGAATTCAAGATTAGAAATTATTTTAATGTTTTGTTATTGTGTCAATTTAATAAGTTTTAAGAAGTTCAATTAAATCATCCTTAAGAAGATCTGTAATTAAACGGTTACTCTGCACTGATCAATTTTTGCTCTTCATACACACTTGCTAAGTTTAGCAATACTCACTTCACATAAATTTAATTGTAAATGTAGAATTTTAATAACGAAAAAGAAAGGTTTTCGTAAAAAAATGCAATTTTTAATAAACAGGACACTCCTGAAAATGTCTAAAATTCAGGGTGAATGATCTATTTGAACAAGTAAAAAGCAATAATTTTGAAAGAAAACGGATGCAATTAAAAATAAACTCATTGATTTTTAATATATTATGCTAATTAGATCCAATGTCGCATCATAAAAAAAGGAGCCACGGCTTTTAACCCGAAGCTCCTACTCATTCATTTGGATGAAGCAAGATTATTTAGTGTTTGTCCATAATGCCCGATTTCGTCGTTAATCTTGTCTTGAAAACTGTCATTTACAGTAATAATACCAAATACAAATATATTTTAGTCCGATCTGCTAGTCCTTTTTCACCAATACTTCTTAAAAAAATAGTTCCGTAGACTATGGCTATGCAACAATTTTTTTAAATCGTCTTGGCAAAAAAAATACGTCGCAGCTTTGAACTAAAATATATTTGTAATTGGTATAAACTCCTTGGTTTTCAAGACTGCGAAAGCCTCGAACCCGAACAGTATGATCCAAACACTAAATTATAGACAGACTCTATTTGAAGAATTTATAGGATATTTTCTGTTCTTGATTTTGAAGAATAATAAAATACAATCCTTGAGCAAGACCTTGATCGATCACCATTTTATTCAATCCAGGAACGGCCTCATTCACTAATTTCTGATATACCACTCTTCCAGTTGCATCGGTAATGATGGAAGTTAAAGGCAATTCGCTATCGTATAAAAACTCCACTTGAAGTTGTTCGCTACTTTGCGTATGTCCGTAAACGTTAGTAATTTCAAATGCTTTCGCAGTGCCTACAAATACAGGTTTTAACTCCGAATACGTAAACTCACCATCCATATCGGTTTGCTTCAAGCGATAGTATTGTAATCCTTGCAATGGATATTCATCCCATGTCTCGTAATTTAACATCACGGTACTGTTATGCATATAGGAATTTACCTTGGCTATAAAATCAAACTTGGTTAAATCTTTGTCTGCTCTTTCAACCGTGAAGAAATCGTTGTTGATTTCAGTTGCTGTTGTCCATGATAATTTTACTCGTGTATCAACAAGCTTCGCATCGAAGTTTACTAGTTCAACAGGCAGAGGAGTAAGATTAGCTGAAATGGCCCATGGATTACTATTACCTATTGGACCGGACGCCGCAAATAAAGGCGCAGGACCTACTGGCAATATTGGCCAGTTCCAACCTATAACACGAACTGAATCAAAAAGAGGAGGAATAGTAGTTACACCATAACTTTGCGTATAAGTAGCCGACGTGTATGGAGTAGTTAATCTAATCCATGATCTATTCTGTCCAGATGCCCACCATGGTTGCGCTTTTCCTTGATTACCAAATGACATTCCTGCCGGACGTTCAGTAGCCGTAAATCTAAAAACAATAGTTGCATTTGGATTTAAACCAGTTTTGCTTAATACCCAAAAACGATCTACCGTGCCGGCTGCATTATTTGCACCCGCTAAATTATTAATATGAGTAACCGTTGGAGGCAACGTTGCATTGCCAGGAGAGTTAAATGTAGAAATATCCAAATCCCCCATGACTCCACTGTTATGTGCAAATGAGAAAGGAATATAAAGCGGAGCGGCAATTGTGTCACTTCCGAATGGCACTACCCGATAACCTATAATTGAATTAATATTTTTCCAAATTACGGATGCCGTAGAACTTTCAGAAATCAAGAATCCATTGGTTCTTTCAAACGCACCTTTTGGAGATACTAAATTTCCAGTTGCCCCCATTACTGCTGGATTATTCATCGTTAATGTATACGTATTCATTCGTAACTGGCCTTGTAAAAGAGCAACAGATGTATCCACTGTAATGGCACGCATCATCGTCACAAATTGCGCTGCTGAACCTTTATTCACTTCTAACTCATTGAAAGTTGTTGGCTGTGAACCAGCAATCGTTTGGGCTATGGTACTATCCATACGAACGCGGCTATAACCCGCATCAAAGAATCCATTATTCAACCAATCTTCTTGCACCGTAATTAACGCTTTACCATATGGGCGATTTACTAAGAACGTGAAATTAGGACGGAAGGAAGCTAATCCACTAAAGAAATTATCCGCTACACCTGCACCTGGTACTAAAGCGCAACCTGAGGCCGCATTTGTAGTAGACGATAGAATCAAGGTAGATTTTATACCCGTAGTTTGTGTGATATTGATACGGTCATCATTCGATCCGATGTTAGAAGCATTATCAAAACAATATTGAATCAATATATTATTCACTCCATCCCATACGATGGGTGTAGCTAAATTGATTGTATTTACACCGGGGAATGTAGTGGTAAACGGCAATGGACCATACACTGTGGTAAATGGACCTGCAAAAGGTACATTACTCGCATGCTGTGAAAACGGTACCAATGCATAGCTAATAGTAAATCCTCCAAAGGCACCAGCACTCCCTTTAAAATTCAAACTAAACTGTATTCCCGTAATATTATCATTGGGCACTAATCCAGCCAAGGTTAATTCCGATTGCGAATAAATAATTTGTGTTCGTGCGTCGGTGCTTTGAGCTTTTAATGGAGTATAAATATTATTCACTAAGGTACCATTACTATAAACTACGTTACTAGCGAAAGAAGAAATCACTTTTACTCTACCATTATTAATTAAATCTCTTCTCAATTTTAATGGGTTTGCACTTGGCGTTGGAGAATTAATAATTACAGAATCCAATGCGGAAATTGTTAAATTATTTGCATTTGCTAAAATATTAGACTTGATGGTTGGACGGAAATAAGGACGCGAAGGGGTTCCTATAGGAGGGAAAACTTGTACTCGATCAATTACAGCATCATCAGAAATAGTTGGAATTCCTCCACACCAGTTACCTGGATTATTCCAATCGTCGGTATTTCCCAACCATAATTTATAAGTAGCCGGGCAACTTGGTGAGATAACGATTGAAAAATCTTCTATTTCACCATAAGTAAATTGAGTGCAAGGGGTAACATTTGAGGAAGCATATACTTCACGCACACGCATACGAGTCACTCCGGTATATCCTGCAGCAGGCACGGTAAAAGCAATATTTGCATTTCCTAAACCTGGTAAAGTAACTTGACCCAATTTTTCTAATGGATCCAAGAAATCTCCATCTCTATTGAAGTCAATGAAAATCGCAATATTGTTATTTGAGTTCCATGTGCCCGCTCTTACATTCACAGAGTAAGGCAATCCTTGAGTAAGCACCACCGTTCTACCGGGTATAGCTGGCCAATATTCATAATCGGGAGGATGTGAAGTAAAGTCACAACCAGGTCCACCATTTGAAACCAAACAAGCAAGATTAGAAGGTAGTCCGCTGTTATTGTTTTTTGCACCTACCACCGTATTGATAGCAGTACCTGAAGCACCATTCAAAATTACATGCGTTATATAATCATTGTTAGTATACGAGCCATTTAACCATGAAGTACCTACTGTATAATTACCTACACAATAAGGTAAATCGATTTGACTAGCACCCGCTAAAGAAAATCCACCAGGATCAGGAGTGACAGGAATTCCTGTTCCACCAGGAGAAGGGCATGTTCCGGCAGTACCACCCACGGCTGCTCCACGCAAATCAGCATCCACAAAATTTCCTCCGGTTGCAGTCGCTTTTACATCATACGTTAACCAGAAATACGTAGTATCATATTCCAAATAAGTACAAGATACAGCTCCATTCACAAAATCTAAATTTGTACCGGGTACGGCAATCGTTTGTCCAAATCTTCTACTTGGATAATCATCAGCTCCTGCATTTACTGGAAAAGGAGATACATAGGTGGTGTCAAACTGAGTACTACCACCTGTATAATAAATTTTAGCATCATCAATATTTAAAACATTCGTAGTTCCGTTTGTATTCATCAATAAAGAATCGAGTTTAACAGCGGTAGAAAGCGCACCATTCACAACGCCACAACCACTAGTACCACCTACAATACAACGTACTCCAACAATCATGTGATTGTTCACGCCAGTACCAACGGATGCACCATTCTGTAAAAACAAATTAAAACTAACATCTGATGCATTGGTAGCACTTGGATAAGTATTCGTAGTTACACGATCCATGTAGATGTTATTTCCATCCTTACATACACCCATGATGATGAAATAATATCTTGTAGCCGTATAGCTAGCTGCCACTAAATCGTAAGTATACAAATTCCAAGTATTTGCTACCGCCGCAATCGGAGCATTATTAAAATACCTTGGTATTTTATCTGTACCTACTGTATTGGTCAATAATGTAGCTCCCGACATCGAAGGAACGGTATTAATGTACACTCGAATATGATCATCCTGAGCAGCAAAACCATTATCACGATACATTTGAAAATTAAATTGGGGATTCACACCTGCATTATTGCTAAAGTCAAATGGTTTTGTGATAATGATGGATGTATCATTGTTCGTTCCAACGAATGAATTAAACATCATTAAGTTTACGCCACCTCCAGGAGCAGCGCCCGGAGTTGGATTTACTGCACCAGCTACTGGCTGCAGCGCAAATGCACCATTCACATTGGTAGCATATTTTTGTTGTCTCCAACCTGGTGCTGGAAAAAGAGTAGTGCTTTCAAATGACTCCACTTGTTGTACCACTTGAGCGGTTGCTGAAGAAGGCCATAAGGCACACAAAGCAATCCATATCGCAAAAATTGCTTTACTTAGCTTTTGAAATAGTTTGTAGTTTTTCATCATCCTCGTTCATTTTTGTGTTTTACTTTAATGGTTTTGTGTGCGCATAATCAGCATACAAAAAACCATTTGATGGAGACAAACCGATTTAACCATGATTTGTCTTCCTTCCAACAATATCTATCACCTATACACCTTTATGAAAAATCTTTATATTAACCTCCTAAAATAAAGGGTAAACAGAGGGATTTTATTGGTAAAAATAATAAGCTTCCCTAGAATTAGTTTTATACTTTGGAACTTCAAAATTAGATGGTCTTTAAATGCTCAATATACTTGAAACCAACAGTTTAATAAATTACATTTTGCAAGAAGTAAATCGGCATGAACATGCTATTTTACTGCACACAGGCTCTTTTCAAGTTCCTGGACCATCTCAATTTGAAGCAATTAGTGGCTGGAATGCTTTAGACCTACTGGATATTGAAGTTAATTCTACTTTAGACCAGATTAATGAATTCAAAGATAAACATCAAGGTAAATGGATTTTTATTCATATCGCATACGACCTAAAAAATAGTATTGAAAAAAGATTAAAAAGCGAACATCAAGATCCGATTGGATTTCCATTAATGACATTGTTTGTTCCTGAATTTGTTGGAATAATAAAGGGTGGAAAAAGTAAATTAGTTCAGCAACATCTCACAAAAAACACCATCACTGAAATACCAATTCCTGAAACAAACCTTATAGAAAATGCTAATGTCAAAACATCAAAAATAATTTTAACTTTTCAAGATGATTTTATTTTTGAAGAAAAATACACCGCTGCCTTAAACCGCATTCATCAACATTTACAGCAAGGAGACATTTATGAAATCAACTATTGCTTACCTTTCCAAGGATCAGGTAAAATTAATGATCCTGCTGAGTTTTGGTGGGCGATGCAAAAACAAAATCAAGCTCCTTTTTCTGCACTTTATCGGCACAAAGATTCATGGTTGATGTGTTGTAGTCCTGAAAGATTTATCTGCAAGGAAAACGATAAAATAATTTCGCAACCCATCAAAGGAACCAGTAAAAGAGATCAAGATCCTAATCTAGATATATTACTGAAAACTCAACTTCAAAACAACAAAAAGGAGCAAGCCGAAAATGTAATGATTGTGGATTTAGTTCGGAATGACTTAGGCAAAATTGCGCGAACAGGTTCGGTTCAAGTAGACGAACTTTTTGGTGCGTACTCTTTAAAATCAGTTCATCAATTGATTTCAACCGTTAGCGCTACATTAAAAAACAGTAGTTCCTTTTCAGCAATTTTGAAAGCGTGTTTTCCGATGGGTTCTATGACAGGAGCACCCAAAATTAGAGCGATGGAAATAATTGAAGAGTTGGAATTTTTTAAACGTGGCCTCTACTCTGGCTCTGTAGGCTATATTTCTCCAGAAGGAAACTTCGATTTCAATGTGGTGATTCGAAGTATACTTTATAATAGTTCAAACGACATCTTCCTGTATCCGGCAGGTGGGGCAATAACGGCCAACAGCAGTATTGAAAAAGAATTTGAAGAATGTTTGTTGAAAGCTCAATCCATGAAAACAGCACTAGCCGACCTTTAAAAAAAATTAGAAATGGCTACATTTAATGGTTGCAAGAGGCACAAAAAAAACTAACTTTGTAGAGTGACGCATTCTAAATTCGAACAGCAATTTCTGAATCACTGTCGCAAGAAATTAGGTCTCTCTGCTGAGTCTACGATTTTACTTGCGGTGAGTGGTGGCTTAGATTCCATAGTGATGTTACATCTTTTTCATCGTTTACACTTCAACATTTCTGTGGCCCATTGTAATTTCAATTTACGTGGAAATGCATCCGAAGAAGATGAAAAACTTTGTGAAAGAATTTGCAAAACATTAGATGTACCTTTTTACCATCAAAAGTTTGAAACGAAAATGGTTGCAGAAGAAAATGGAATCTCCATACAAATGGCGGCCCGTGAACTTCGTTATGCTTGGTTTGATGAATTAACGGAAAAAAATAATTTCGATTTTGTTGCGACAGCCCATCATAGCAATGACCAAGCTGAAACCATTTTACTAAATCTAATTTCCGGAAAAGGAGTTGGGAGTTTGCGTGGAATCCCATCGAAAAATAAAAAAACAGTACGTCCGTTACTTTCCTTTTCTAAAGAAGAAATCTTAGGGTATGCCATCGAAAAAAAAATTGAATGGAGAGAAGATGAAAGCAATGCGACCACAGACTATCATCGAAATTATATCCGGCATAAGGTACTTCCCGTATTGCAAGAATTAAATCCTTCGATTCAGGAAAATTTAGTTCGGTTGGGAAATAGAATTGAAGAAATGAATTTTTTGGTGGATGAATATTCAAAAAGCATCCTCGAACCTTGTATTCAAAAGCACCGTGATTTCGTGGAAATAAATTTCAGTTCTTTCATTCATCATCCTTCAAAAAATTATTTGATTTGGTTAGCCTTAAAAGAATTCGGATTTGAAGGGAACAGTATTGATGATATTAATGCTGCGCTTCACGAACCGGGAAAAACTTTTTATTCGAATCAATTTATTTTAAGGATTGATCGTGCGTCCTTCATTATTGAAAAAATAAATGCTGATTTTACTTTTGAAGCTATGATTCCTTCTTCATCACAAAAAATTAATTTACCGGGTGGTGAATTAATTTTTCAACCGACGTCTAATTTTGAATTCTCTGAATCTGCTATGGAAGAAAACACTGCCTTTATCGATGCTTCTCTTTTGCATTTTCCATTGGGTGTAAGGACCTGGAAAAACGGTGATAGTTTTTTTCCTTTAGGGATGAATCAAAAGAAAAAACTGAGTGATTATTTTATTGATAAAAAAATGTCCATCCATCAGAAAAACAAAAAACTATTATTGATGAATGGAGAGGATATTGTCTGGATTTTAGGCGATCGACTTGATCATCGTTATCGGATTACCACCAATACAACTTCGGTCTTAAAAATGAAATGGGAAGTTTATGAATAATGAAATAAAATTTAAAGAAGTTCATTACCTCGGACGAAATTACTATGGATTATCACGAAGATTGGTGATGATGATTTTTTGCTTCATTGCACATTTTTACAGTGAAGAAAAAGGAAACATTGAAGGAGTATTTTTTATTGTCGGAAATGTTATCTTACTATTAAGTGTTGTGCTTTGGTTCATCCCTTACTATACCATCGAGCTAAAGAATAATATACTTCATCTAATTTCATCCAGAAAAAAAGAAGTAAACCTTCCATTAAATGCCATCATGAATGTGGAAATTGGAATTTATAATCGCTATCATTTAAACAATCCCGTTTTTAATGTTTTAAATAAAGATGAATATCGATTTTACTCAGAAGGTCGTAAAGCATTGCTTCTCAAGCTCGAGGGCGGAAACAAGTTTAGGATTGGCATGAAGAGTCCCGAAATCTTATTCACAGAAATTAAAAAATCTATTCCCTAAACAAGAAGTGCGTTCTGAGTTTCGTTTACTTTTGCCCAACCATTTAACAATAAATAAAAAGAATACATGCAAAGAGGTCCCATTTCAGAATTCATGGTAAAACATTACCGCCATTTTAATGCTGCGGCGATGGTGGATGCAGCGAAAGGATATGAGCAACATTTGCTCGAAGGCGGAAAGATGATGATCACGTTAGCGGGAGCCATGAGCACCGCTGAACTTGGAATTTCACTTGCAGAAATGATTCGTCAAGGCAAAGTAGATATTATTTCTTGCACGGGTGCGAACTTAGAAGAAGACATTATGAATTTGGTGGCGCATTCACATTACAAACGTGTTCCGAATTATCGTGACTTGAGTCCACAGGATGAATGGGATTTATTGGAGGGAGGATTCAATCGTGTTACTGATACTTGCATTCCTGAAGAAGAAGCATTTCGTCGAATTCAAAAGCACATCTTTAAACAATGGAAAGGAGCACAAGATAAAGGTGAACGTTATTTTCCGCATGAGTACATGTACAAAATGTTGTTGAGCGGAGAGATGGAGCAGTACTATGAAATTGATCCGAAGAACAGTTGGATGATTGCTGCTGCAGAGGCAAATTTACCGATTATTGTTCCAGGATGGGAAGATTCTACGATGGGAAATATTTTCGCATCTTATTGCATCAAGAAAGAATTAAATCCATCTACCATGAAAAGTGGTATTGAATACATGACCTGGTTGGCCGATTATTACATTCAAAATTCGGGTGGCAAAGGCATTGGTTTCTTTCAAGTAGGCGGAGGTATTGCAGGAGATTTTCCAATTTGTGTAGTGCCGATGTTATACCAAGATATGGAGATGCACGACATTCCATTTTGGTCGTACTTTTGCCAGATCAGTGATTCAACAACCAGTTACGGATCATACAGTGGAGCGGTACCTAATGAAAAAATTACGTGGGGAAAACTAGACATCAAAACTCCAAAGTTCATTATTGAATCGGATGCTAGCATTGTTGCGCCTTTGGTGTTTGCGTGGTTGTTGAAATGGTAACAAGCCGTATCGTGACATAAGAAATAAAAATTCAAAATAGTAAAATTCAACAGCCCTTGTCAGATTCTTTAGTTATCATACCTACTTACAACGAGAAGGAGAACATCGGCAAAATGATCCGAACCGTGATGCAATTGCCTCATCCGTTTCATTTGTTGATCATTGATGATAACTCAAAAGATGGAACCGCACAAATAGTAAAAGGATTACAATCAGAATATCCCGATCGATTATTTATAGAAGAAAGAAGCGGTAAATTAGGGTTAGGCACGGCTTATATTCATGGATTTAAATGGGCATTGAATAAAAGCTATGCTTATATTTTTGAGATGGACGCTGACTTTTCACATAATCCAGAAGATTTAGTTCGACTCTATAGAGCTTGTACTGAAGAGGGAAATGATTTGAGCATAGGCTCTCGATACATCACTGGAGTTAATGTAGTTAATTGGCCCATGGGAAGAGTGATGATGTCCTACTTTGCTTCGATGTATGTTCGAAACATAACGGGCATGCCTATCCGTGATACTACAGCTGGATTCAAATGCTATTCACGAAAAGTTTTAGAAGTGATTGATTTGAACAAAATCAAATTCACGGGTTATGCCTTCCAAATTGAAATGAAATTTGCAGCATGGCGGCTTGGATTTAAATTAAAAGAGGTGCCTATCATCTTCACCGACCGCAGTGAAGGACAAAGTAAGATGAGTGGAAGTATTTTTAGTGAAGCGATTTTTGGGGTGTTGGCTATGAAAATAAAAAGTTATTTTCACGACTACCGCAAAGTTAACGCTTAAACGTACTTCTCCCCTTTCTGCAACTTCACATCATTAACAAATTGACGAATCATTTGTTCATCCACTTTTTTACAGACCAATAAAATATTATCCGATTCTACCACGATATAATCATCGAGTCCTTGTAAGACCACGAGTTTATCCTTTGGCATATTTACAACACAATTTGTAGTGTCGTACAACATTACATTTTTGCCAACAATGGCATTTGCATTTTCGTCGTGCTTCACATGTTCGTACATAGAACCCCATGTTCCCAAATCACTCCATCCAAATTCAGAACTCATCACATGAACATTCTTCGCCTTTTCCATCAATCCAAAATCGATAGAAATATTTGTGCATTGTTCGTATGCAGATTTAATAAATTCGTCTTCTGCAGGCGTATCATAAACGTCGACTCCTTCCTTAAAGATGGCCGACATTTCAGGTAAATGTTCATCGAATGCGGATAAGATTGATTTTGCATTCCAAATAAAGATTCCAGCATTCCATAAAAATTCACCAGTTTGCAAGAAGAACTTCGCCATTTCCAGGTTTGGTTTTTCGGTGAACGTTTTCACTTTTGAAATCTTATTCTTTTTTTCCTTCTTATCATCAATAAACTGGATATAACCATATCCTGTATCGGGGCGAGAAGGTTTAATTCCGATGGTTAACAACACATCATCATCTTTTGTAAACTTCAAGCAACTTGATACTGCATCTGTAAATGCTGCTTCATTTAAAATTACATGATCACTTGGTGCAACCACGATATTTGCATTTTGATTGCGCTTATAGATTTTGCTAGCTGCATAAATCACACAAGGTGCAGTATTACGACGTAAGGGTTCGCCCAGTACTTGATCGGGATTTAAGTATGGCAATTGCTCCAATACTTTCTTCTTATGATCGGCATTCGTAACGATGATGATATTTTCCTTTGGACAAATTTTCAAAAAACGATCGCAGGTTTGCTGTATAAGTGATTTACCGGTACCGAGAACATCAAGAAATTGTTTGGGGGTTTCATTACGACTCATGGGCCAGAAACGGCTACCTACGCCACCTGCCATGATTACACAATAATTATTATTCATAGAGAAACACTTTAAATGAGATTAAACACAACTAATCGCGCCGCAAAACAAGTAAAAAAATGCATGCTATCCTTCGATAAATCGATAAGAAGGGCGAATAGCATGAGTAATAGGCTTATTTTAATGCTGAAAGAGCTGAGCGGAGTAAAGAAAACACTTCTGGAATCCCTTCTGTCTTACAAGTACCAACAGATAATCGGTACCACGAATTATTTTGATCGGCACCAAAAGCTGTGAAAGGTACAATGGCCAACTTCGCTTTATCGAGCAAATAAGAGGCAACTTCCTGATTCGTTTTTAACAAATCACCTTCCTCCGTTTGCTTTCCCACCAATTCGAATTGCAAGGTAAGATAAATGGCACCACGAGGTTCGATGCACTGCACGGCAAATCCCTCCTTCTTCAATTCACAAAATCCTTGATACAAGGATTGCAATCGATGATGAATTTCTGATTTAAAATCAACTAAATATTTATCTACCGCAATCTCATTTTCCAAAAATTTTGCGGTAGCCATTTGCTCAGGTTTTGGCGACCATGCTCCAATATGACTTAAGATCGCTTTCATTTTATCCATTAAAAAAGCGGGACCCATGGCCCAACCTACTCGAACACCGGTAGCAGCAAAAGATTTTGAAATCCCATCTACATAAATCGTAAAAGGTCTCATTTCTGGTCGCAACGAAACCGGATCAACATGTTTATTTTCTCCATATAACAAAGCTCCATAAATTTGATCGTACATGACATACAATGGTTTTTCATTCTCACCACGTCGTGCATTCTCTTCCAATACACAATCGCAAATTTCTTCCAATTGATCTTTGGTGAAGACGGTTCCGGTGGGATTCTGAGGGGAGCAAAGTGCTAATAAAGTTGCACCTTTTACATGAGGTTGAATATCCACTGCAGTAGGCATAAAATTATTTTCATGTGTGCAAATCACTTGAACACCTTCTGCGCCGAGTAAGTGACAATAATGATTATTATTCCAAGAGGGAATTGGGTAAATTACTTTATCTCCTTTATCAAGTATCGTGTTATAAATTGCATAGATGATTGGTCGGGCTCCACCTGCTATGAGCACCTCGGCTGGAGAATAATCTAAATTATAAAGTTTTTTATTCCATGAAGAAACGGCGGCGCGCAAATCGGGCATTCCGTTCGCCATGGGATAATTGGTGAGATGATTCTTATAAGCAATGATGATTTCATCTTCTAATTCCTGAGGAATGGGGAAGATGGAAGGATCGAAATCGCCAATTGTAAAATTGAAAACTTTCTCTCCATTCTTAATTCTTTCATTTACTTCATTTCCCAACTTAATGATTTCGGAACCGATTAAGTTTTCCGCCATGTGCGAAACGGGAAATTTTACTTCTTTTTGCAAGGTATCTGACATGAGACTTTTACTGATTTACAAACCTAGTAAAAAGCAGAGATAAAATTCTACTCAAAAGCAGCAATATTCATAAGTTCTGTTGACTGTTAATAAGCCCTTCTTCATCGTGGAAAAGTCATGACCCATTCGTGTTAAAAGCTAGGAAAAATACCATTACTTTGACTTCTATGAGGTTCATTTTATCCATTTCAATTGTTTTAGTACTAACTGCTTGTATCAGAGTAGATGCGCAATCTCCAACGATGAGCGATAGCAGTATGAAAGAAACGCTGACTAGGGCAGTTCAACTCTGGAAAGAGGGCAAGGCAAAAGATGCATTTATTTCATTGGATAGCATTAACGAACAATTGGTGAGTGCTGATAATGCCAATACGAAAATTAAAGCCTCGGTTTGGACCGCTAATTATTTAATGGCTCAGCGTAAGAATAAACCGGCCTCCTCATTTTTAGATAGTGCATTAACATGGGCGGAAAATACGCATCAATATGATGAATTAATTAAAGTGTACGAAACCTATTCGGATTGGCATCTTGCTGTAGGAAATCCAAAAACTGCGTTTGTAGCTAAGGAGGCAGCTTGGGCAATCAAGGATAGTCTTTCCAAAAGTGTTTTGTTGGTGCAGATGGATTCACTGCAAAAGATTTTAAATTCCATCGAACAAGAAAAAAAGTCAGCCAAAGAAAATAGCGATGCGAATGATAGTGTTTTCAGTCAGAAATATGAAAAGCTAAATAATTTAGTGTACATCTTGGGCGGCGTGATTGCTGTTTTAATAATTATCATTTTCATGATGAATGGGAATCTACAACGCTTACGAAATCTTCCTCCAAGTCCACTCCCCGACGCTACGCTTTCACAACCACGAACCAAACAAACGGTAAGTACTCGAGTAAAGGTTGAAGAAGTTGAAACAATTCAAGAACAAAAGAAAGAAGTTATTACTGCAACTCCTGTTGTTGAAGCAAAATCAGAAACAAAATCAGAAGTCCCTACAAAAGCAGAAAAGAAAGAACAACAAATTTCCAATGCGATAAAAGATACTACTTCAAAACTTGCAGAAGTTGAGTTGGTATTAATTAAGGCAGATGTATTAGCGAATTATAAGAATGGGGAATCGAAACCAATTCGAAATTTACTAAATGAATACATGGCGCAGTTGCCATTCATCATGAAAACGTTGGATGATGCGATCACGTTAAATGAAAAAGAATCGATTATAAATTCGTTGGAGCATCTTAAAACATACATCGTATCTTTTGGAATGCAAAGCACGATGACACTCATCAATGAAATTGAAAAAGAAGCAGAGACGGAGAAGGTTGCAAAGTTGTTATCTAGAGTTTTTCAGGTGAGAAATCATTGCCGAAGAGCAGCGGATGAAGCGAAGTCGTTGCTCGAGGTTAGATTTTAGTTGTTAGATTTTAGTTGTTGGATGTTAGTTGTTGGATTATTTACGCATTAATTTTTTTGTGAAATATAATTACCCAACGCATTTATTTTTTTGCGGCATGCTTCAAGCTTTAAGAAATATTTTAGTCAATTCATATTTTTAGTTTCCCTATAAAATAAAAATTTACCACGGAGGTACAGCGTTTTGACACGGAGGTCACAGGTTGATTTATTGAAAGAATAATTTCAACTTTTGTTTATTCCGCGCTTGGAATTTAAAGCTGCTGCTGTTGGATTTTTTTTATCAATCTTGAATAAATCCTGAAGGGATGGCATTATTATAGAAAAATGAAAACATCCCATCACCCAAAACCCCAACGG
>JANOPQ010000133.1:0-35855 GCA_031421935.1 Bacteroidota bacterium
CATCGAAGGAACGGTATTAATATACACTCGAATATGATCGTCCTGAGCAGCAAAACCATTATCACGATACATTTGAAAATTAAATTGGGGATTCACGCCCGCATTATTACTAAAATCGAAAGGTTTGGTAATGATGATTGAAGTGTCATTATTAATACCAGTAAATGAATTAAACATCATTAGGTTAGTGCCCCCACCTGCTAAAACTCCTGGTGTGGGATTGGTTGCAGTAGCTGCTGGCTGCAGCACGAATGCTCCGCTTACATTGGTTGCATACTTTTGCGGTCTCCAACCTGGTGCAGGGAAAATGGTAGTGCTTTCAAACGATTCAATTTGCTGTACCATTTGAGGGAAAGCAAGGTTGCTAAGCAATACAAATACTACTAATAAAATGTGATTTTTTTTCATGGTCAAAATCTAAAAACTGTTAGATGGATTTGATTATATTAAATCAAAATTAAGAAAATAACTCAGAATACCAAGATCTTTCATAAATATATTCAACCACTCGTATTATGAGTAAGTTATCTATTTAAATTCAAAAAATTATTCACTTTAAAACCATCAATTTGAGAATATGAATTCGCTTTAATAAAGTAAAATAAAAAAATCGACCCTACATTTTGATTGAACATTCTTATGAACTAATTGTATAAAATAAATCCCGACTAACTAATTCAATTCACGAATTAATTAATCGGGATTTCAATGATATTTTACAACTTAATGCTTCACTACAAACTTATGCGTACGAACAACATCTCCTTGAATGAGTCTAATAAAATAAACACCGTTCGAAAAATTCGAAGTGTTAATTTTTATTCCGGATGCAATTGCTACACTCTCATAATTCTTACTCATCAACTGTTGACCTAAAATGTCGATACAGGTAACCAGTAAATCTTCATCGGAATCTGTAAACCAAGATACTGTTAGTTCATCATTCGTTGGATTAGGATAAAGTAAAATCTCCATATTTTCATCTGATGAAAGTCTTGGACAAGCTTGCAACGTCACATTTAAAGTAAAGTTCGCACTGGTTCCACAGCCATTGCCTGCTTTTACTTTTAATGCAAGTATACTTCCGGCTGATCCTGAAAAATTAAGCACAATGGTACTTGTTCCCTGCCCACTAACTATTGTAGCACCTGCAGGAATTGTCCATGTGTAGGTGCTGGTGCCTGCAGAAGGACTGCAAGAATAAGAAATGTTCTGTCCGTTAAAACAGGGAGTCAACGGCCCTGTAATGGATGTAGGAGCAGAAGGTTTTCCAGTTATCGTTTTAAATGCAGTTGCTGGACTTCCGCATGAAGCGGCTCCGGAAACAGTAATATTTCCTGAAGTAAATGAACCATTAAAAGAAACACTCACTGAAGAAGTTCCTTGTCCAGATAGTAATGAAGCGCCTGCAGGCACCGCCCATGTATAGTTAATACCGGCTTGAGATGTTACTGAATATGTTTTTGTTGATCCACAAACTCCATTCGCATTTCCAGTAATTGTACCGATAGCACCAGCTCCCGCTGTAACATTTACAGTCAAACAAAGATTAGCAGATGTTCCGCAACTATTTTTAGCCTTTACACAAACATCACCTATCAACGCCCCAGCACTCCCTTTAACAGAGATTGAAGTAGTATTTTGACCCGATAAAATCGTTAAGCCCGCTGGAACCGTCCATACATAAGTATTATTTCCAAACACCACCGTTGTTGAAAATGTTACGGTATCAGTAGAGCAAAAAGTAGTTGGTCCATTTACAGTTGTTGGTTTCGTAGGTTTACCATAAACAGTTTTCGTACGTGCACTACTGTTACCACATGCATTAGACGCTACCACAGAAATTGCGCCTGACACGAAAGTAGTACTGAATAAAACACTTATTGAATTAGTACCTTGTCCAGAAGCAATAGTTGCACCACTTGGAACTGACCAATTATATACAATGTTAGAAACATTGGTAACTGAATAAGTACGAGTTAAACCACATACACCATATCCAGAACCAGAAATGGTTGCAGGAGTAGTGGGTGAAGTGGATACACCATTTATTACTTTACATTTTTGTGCTGTATTGCCACAGCTATTATTTGCTCTTACGCATAATGATCCAGATACAAAAGCAGCAGCAAAACTTACTGTTACAGTATTTGTTCCTTGTCCAGAAACTATGGTTGCATTGGCAGGTGCAGTCCATTGGTAACTGGTAGCTCCTACAGATGTTGGCACCACAAAAGTAAAGCTACTACCGTTTGAACAAACTATGGATGGGCCTGTGATTGCTGCCAGAGGAGCGGGCAATTGATTAAGCACATTAACAACTGCTGTAGTTAAAGCAGAAAATCCATTTGCATCTGTAACAGTAAGCGTATACGTACCTGCGCCAATATTATTTAGATTAGGAGTTACGCTTCCATTACTCCATAAGTATGTGAATGGGCCAGCTCCACCTGATACAGATGTAATAATACTTCCATTAGTTGAATTCGGACATGTTACATGTGTAATACTCGTTACGGTAACCGTTAATCCCGAGGGCGATCCAAAACCTGAAGGCGAAGTATTCAAAGAAATTATCCATGGATTTGAATTTCCAATAGTTCCGGATGGATCAGTATAAGGAGCGGGACTTTGAGGTACAACAGGCCAATCCCAACTTGTTACTCTAACAGAATCAAAAACGGGCGAAGCATTTGCTCCATACGATTGTGTATAGGTAAGTGTTGTATAAGGTGCAACCAAACGTATCCAAGAGTTTGTATTTGAAGTGGTACGATAAGGTTGTGCTTTACCTTGATTGAATGCACTTATACCCGCAGGTCTTTCGGCGGAAGTAAATCTAAAAATAATATCAGCAACCGGATTCGATCCACTCTTTGATAAATTCCAAAATCGATCTACAACAGCCGCCGCATTATTCGATGGTGGATTAGCAGTGTTATTGAGCTGAGTTACCACTGAAGGAAATGGAGAATTTCCTGGTGCTGAATACGTAGAAATCGTTAGATCGCCCATATTTCCATTTTTATGATTAAATGAAAATGGAATATAATTTGGTGATGTAGCATTACTACCAAATGGAATTACTCGATAACCGAAAGTTGAATTAATGTCTTTCCAAACAACAATAGAGTTTTCACTTTCCGAAATTAAAAATCCATTTGTTCGACGAAATGCACCCAATGGAGCAGTTAAATTGCCATTGTTTACCGCGGAATTTTTCATAGTTAAACTCATTCCGTTCATCACTAATAACCCTTGTGTCAAAATAAGTGATGAATCAATACTAATACTTTTACCTAACGTTACTATTTGTGAAGCAGCAGATTTATTTACTTCTAACTCATTAAAAACAATCGCTTGTGTTCCGCTAATCGATTGCGCGACGGTACTATCCATGATAACTTTACTATAAGCCGGTACAAACAATCCGTTATTTATAAAATCTTCTTGAACATTTAAAGTCACCTTACTGTAAGGACGCTCTACAAGAAATGATAAGTTTGGACGATTAGAACTCAATCCACTAAAGAAATTATCAGTGACGCCTGCACCTGGAATTAATGAGCAACCGGGTCCCGCATTACTTGTAGAGGATAATATTAATGTTGATTTAATACCCGTTGTTTGAGTGATGTTAATTCGATCATCATTTGAGCCAACGCTAGAAGTATTATCAAAACAAATTTGAATTAACAAATTACTGGTTCCATTCCAAATAATGGGTGTATTAAAATTGATGGTATTGTTCCCTAAAACATTTGTGTAAGAAGTGGGCCCAAAGACAGGAGTTAAAGCACCATTGTATGGTATATTCGATGCATGTTGTGTAAAAGGAACAAAAGCATAACTGATTGTAAAGCCTACATAGGGTGCTACACTTCCTTTAAAACTCAACGCGAATTCCAATCCATTAATACGATCACTACTTATTAATCCTGATCCAAGTAATTCGCTAGCAGAATAAATAATTTGTGTCCGCGCATCGCTACTCTGAGCTTTGAATGGAGTATAAATGTTGTTCGTTAAGGAACCTCTCCCAAATACTTTAGGGCCGCTTTGCTCACTCTTAATTAGTAGTGTTCCATTGTTTATCAAATCCTTCCTAACTTTTAATGATTGTGAAGCTGGAATTGGTGCATTTATTAAAACGGTATCTAAATTTGATATGGTCAAATTACTGGCGAGTGCAGTTACATTTGATTTAATTGTTGGATGAAAAAAAGGCCTTGTTGGAACTCCAGAAGGGGGAAATACTTGAGCACGATCTAACACTACATCTTCAAATAAAGAAGGAACACCTCCGCACCAATTTCCAACATCTGTCCAATCATCATTATTCCCTAACCATAATTTATAACCACTTGGGCAATTGGGAAAAATATAAACTGTAAAATCTTCGATCTCACCATAAGTTTGTTGTGAACAAGGGTCAATATTTGGATTATTAAAAACTTCCCGAACTCTCATTCTTGTAATGCCTGTATAACCAGTTACCGGAGTAATGAAGGCAATACTGCCTTGCCCTAAACTAGGCAAACTCAGTTGACCAATTTTTTCTCCAGCATCAATGAAGTCTCCGTCATGATTATAGTCAATAAAAACAGCGATGTTATTATTTCCAACCTTCGCACCTGCACCTAATGTTACCGAATAAGCACTTGCTTGAGATAACACAACAGTACGACCTGCAACCGCTGGCCAAAACTCATAATCGGGTGGATGCGCCGTAAAATCACAACCGACTCCACCGTTAGCAACAAGACAAGACAAGTTGGAAGGCAGACCATCATTATTATTCTTAGCTCCTACAGTTGTATTGATAGAAGATCCAAAGGATCCATTTAATATTACATGCTTAATGTAATCATTATTCGTGTAACTTCCATTTAGCCGAGATGTACCTACCGTATAGGTTCCTTGGCAGTACGGCAAATCTATTATACTATTTCCATCTATTGTAAATCCTCCCGTTCTGGGCACGACAGTAAAACTTGATCCACTTGGAGAAGGACAGGAATTTGAGGAACCACCTACAGCTGATCCTCTCAAATCAGCATCAATAGCATTACCTGCTTTTGCGCTTGGAGAAATATCATACGTTAGCCAAAAATAAGTAGTATCATACTCTAAATAAAAACAAGAATTTGCTCCGTTTATAAAATCCATATTGGTTCCTGGCTGTGCAATTGTTTGACCATATCTTTTTGAAGGATAATCATCACTGTTTGCTGTAATTGGAAAGGGACTTACATAAGTAGTGTCAAAAGTGCCGCTTCCTCCCGTATAATAAATTTTAGCGTTTTCAATATCTGACAATGCTGTAGTTCCATTTGTATTTAACAGTAATGAATCTAATTTAATCGCAGTTGATAAAAGACCATTTACAACACCACAGCCACTGGCTCCGGCAATTACACAACGAATTCCAACAATCATATTATTCTTTGTTCCGTTTCCAACCGAGATCGAATTTTGCGTAAATAGATTTACATCAACATCGCTTGATACGGTTGAAGAGGGATATGTATTAGTTTGTATACGATCTAAATATATATTATTACCCTTTTTTGAAATTCCCATTATTATAAAATAATATCTTTTCGCTGTATAATTTGCCGCGGTGAGATTATAGGTATATTGATTCCATGAATTTGCAATAGCAGTGGGTGCGGTGTTATAATATCGAGAGATTTTGTTGGAAGCTAATGTATTTGACAGCAAAGTAGCTCCTGTGATTGATGGTGTTGTATTCACATAAACACGAATATGATCATTCTTGGTTGCTTGACCGTTATCTCGATACATATAAAAACTAAATTGAGGATTCGTGCCTCCGTTATTGCTAAAATCAAAAGGCTTCGTGATAATTATTGAAGTATCATTTGATGTTCCAGTAAAATTATTAAACATCATAACATTTAATCCGCCCGAAGGTGCAGCTCCACAAGTTGGATTGGAAGCAGTAGCTACAGGTTGTAAAACAAATTCAGTGTTTACATTCGTTTCATAAGAAAATTGTCGCCATCCAGGGGCAGGAAAAATAGAAGTACTTTCAAATGATTCTATTTGCTGAACCATTTGAGGTAAAGCGTTGGTGCCTAGCAATAGAAATATTGCAAGCAAAGCAAGATTTTTTTTCATGATAAAGAGTATAAAATGGTTGTAAGATTTGGGTTGAATGTGTATTCAAAAATATGAAAATTTACCAGATTTACAAGTTTAATTCTAATTATTCTAGCAAGAAACATCCTGTGCTAACCCTTTTTCATCTAATCAAATGAGTTCTATACTCTTTCTAAATCCACCTTTGAATCTTCCATTAATCGTCAAAAATCAATGTAAACATGGATTATTCCGCATTTTTCACCTAAATATGCTTGATTCCAATAGGATTTGTATTTGAAACCATCTTAAAATAACTACTACAATTTTCTACCCATTTGCTATTGCAGAATTGAAAAAAAATTATAAACTTGCTATCGCAAATTTCAAACAAAGCTAAATACTGCTTAGCCTATCAAAAACAAGGAGTAATTATATTTCTCAATACAAAAAAAATGAAAAAAAATCAACGCAACCTCATTCGATTTTGCATGCTATTTATCCCAGCTATGCTTGTCTTGCTATTCCCAAAACAAAGTTTTGGACAAGTACAAAACTTAAATGATTACGTTCTTTTTGCTGGAAACGGCACGGTTCCAGGACAGTCGTGTGTGAACCCTTCTTCACCAGGATTTGCGGTACAACTATCATCATCCACAACTATTAATGGAGGAACAATTGGAAGTTATGTACTCGTAAAAACCACTGGAAACTCTACAATCACTGGATCCATTCGCAGCGGAAATGATGTTATTTTATCCAACAGCAATACGGTTGGAGGAGGTATTGCTGCTGCCAATGCAGGATCACAAAGTGGTACTAGCATCAGCATCGGATCCAGCTTAAGTTTAGCAGGATCTATCCATGCCAATGGAAATATCACAGTTGGCAGCGGGAACATAGCTGGCTCTGTTACTCATCCTACTGGAACCACTTATACAGGTCCACTTCCAGGAGGAGGAAATATTATTGGAACACCCAACTTACCTGCTTTACCTTCACTTCCTGTTCCTGTTGTTTTTCCATCTGCAGGATCACAAAATATTAGCTCAACAACAACCATTAATCCAGGAAACTACAATAATTTAACGCTAGGTGGAAATAAAACCATAACATTAAATGGTCCTGGAGTTTATGTTTTTAATTCAATTAACAATTCAGGAAATGCGAATAGTTTTGTTTTTAATTTTCAAAACAGTACTACTGGGACCTTTAAAATATATGTGCATGGAAACATGTGTTTGGGTAAAGTAAATGCTTCCATGATTAACGGTGGAAATGCTTCTCGAATTTTTTCGGAGACACATGGAACAGGAGCTGGCGCTTTCACGATCACCAATGGTAATGGTGGAGGATTGTCAAGATGGTTGGGAAATGTGTATGCTCCGTATTCAGCAATCAATATTGGTTCGGGGACAGGAAATTCTGAAATAAGTGGCTCTCTTTGGAGTGGAACTCAAGTCATTATAAACAGTGGGGTAACTATCAATTTTGTTTCACCTGGAAGTTGTACAACTCCCAATGCCATTGCAGGACTTGATAAAGTTATAACTTGTACTTATAGTACGGTTGTATTAGATGGATCATCTTCTACGCTTGGAGTTTCTTATTCTTGGACAGGTCCTGGAATTGTATCTGGAGGAAGTTCGGCTACCCCTACCGTTAATATGGCTGGAACCTATACGGTTACTGTGAGTAGCAATGGATGTACCGCAACAGATCAAGTAATTGTTACTAGTAACACCACGCTGCCGAATGCAAATGCAGGTGCCGATCAACTCTTAAATTGTACTGCTAATTCTGTAACACTTTCTGGAAGTTCATCAACCGGAGGTGTGAATTATACTTGGACAGGCCCCGGTATTTTGAGTGGAACAAACTCAGCTTCTGCAATTGCAAATGCTGCAGGTACGTATACGCTCTCCGTTAGTAATCCTGTGACCGGCTGTTCTGCTATCGATCAAGCGGTAGTGAATGCGAATTTTTCAGTTCCTACTGCAGAAGCCGGACCTGGAAATGCAATTACCTGTTCAATATTGGAAGTTACTTTAGCTGGTAGTTCAAACACTGCCGGAGTAAATTTTGCATGGACAACAACGGGCACAGGTAATATTGTTTCAGGTGCAAACACGGCTTCTCCAATAGTAAATGGAATTGGAACCTATACATTAACTGTTACCGATCCTATTAGTTTATGCGCCGCAAGCGATCAAGTAATTATTGTAGAAGGTCCTTGCATTTTACCTTATTACACTCCCTGTCCAGGTGGAAAATATAATGGAGTATTAGGTTGTGAATTAAGTTCACTTTACTTAAATTACACAGTAGGCTCTGACACCATCAATGATGTTTACTTCTTTCGCGGAGACAGTGTTTATGTTGAAATAATATCTATTGAAGGACAAACACAAAATTTATTTAATCTCATTTATAACGTTACTGGCTATGGGCTAACGGATACGATTCCCAATGGATTGAATCCATTAATCATTACAGGTCGCATGCCAATAGCAAATTTGATCAATTTAACAACAGCACCAATAGCTGCAATGATTAACTATGTTCGACCTGTATATCCATCTGTGACCAACAGTGGTGTAACAGCATCGCAAGGAGATACAGCGCAACGCACACCTCAAGTTCGTGAAGCATTTGGTATCACGGGTGAAGGAGTTAAAGTTTGTGTATTATCCGATAGTTATAATAGTATACTAGGAAATCCTGCTAATACAGATATTGTCAACGGCGATTTACCAGGAATCGGAAATCCCGATAATGATTTAACACCGGTAGATATTATCAAAGAATATCCATACGGACAAAGAAGTGATGAAGGGCGTGCGATGATGCAAATTATTCATGACGTTGCACCCGATGCAGCTCTTGGATTCCGTACGGCTACAATAAGCGAAGGCGATATGGCCTTAGGCGTTATTCAATGCGCGCAAAATGGTTGTGATATTATTGCCGACGATGTTACTTGGGTGACATCTCCTTTCTTTCAAGATGGAGTTGTAGCTAAAGCAGTAGATTCGGTAAGTTCATTGGGCGTTAGTTATTTTGTAGCTGCTGGAAATTTCGATTCGAAATCCTATCAAAATTTTTATAATCCTACAGCGGCACCATTTGGTTTAACGGGTACTGCGCATGATTTTGGTGGCGGTGATAATTTATTAAGTGTTACATTGGCTCCAGGAAATTATACCATTGTACTACAATGGCAAGATTCCATTTATTCGCTCGGACAAACATCTACGGGCACACAAACGGATTATGATATTTATTTAACTAATCAGTTCGGCACACAATATTTTGGTTTTAACAGAAACAATTTAGGTGGCGATCCTTTGGAAGTATTGCCATTCATTGTTCCGGGAGCTGTTCCTGTTCAAGCGAATTTAACTATTATACGTGCGGCAGGATCTATCAATTCTAACTTTAAATTAATTGTTTTTAGAGGGGAATTGTCGTTCAACGAGCATGCGAATGGAATTTCTACCATTGTAGGACAAGCCAACGCAGCGAGTGCTATTACAGTTGGCGCTGTCAATTATTTCAACACGCCTGACTATGGAGTAAACCCACCTACCGTACAAGATTTCTCTTCACGAGGAGGAACTCCAGTGAATAGCGTGATTAGAAATAAACCTGATTTAATTGCTCCCAACGGCGGAAATACAACCGTGCAATTGGGCGGACCTAACGTTGATGGGGATGTGTTCCCGAATTTCTTTGGAACATCGGCTGCGGCACCACATGCTGCTGCGGTGGGTGCTCTACTTAGAAGTGCTAAGCAAAAGTTTTATGGAGATGTACTCTCGCCCATACAAATGAAAACTTTATTGACGAGTACTGCACTTGATATGAGTACACCTGGTTTCGACTTTAATACTGGTAGCGGTTACATTCAACCTTTTGATGCAATGCTAACATTTGCTGCTCCTACACCTCAAGCTGGAGCTTTAGTTTGGGATACGACCATCGTGCCCGGATCCATAGTTTTAACTGCAGGTGTAGAAGGAAATTATTTCACCACTTCCTCTGTCATCATTTTTAATGGAGATACTTTACCTACTACGTTTATAAATTCGTCGAGCATATCTGCTGATTTCCCTACTTTCTTTGGGAATTATCCAGTGTACGTATATACGCCACCGTTAGTTCTTTTCTTAAACGATGGAGGAAACTCGGACACCTTATATTTCTTCTCGACCATCAAGAAGAATGTAAAAATCACAGCTGATAATAAAAGCAAAAAATACGGAGAGAGTTTACCTGCATTCAGTGCAACTATCTTAGTAGATAATGTACCCTTGGCTAGTTCAGGACTAACTTTTGCAGATTTAGGCTTGACACCGCTTGTCTTCAACACGCCTGCTACCTCTTTAAGTAATGCAGGAATTTATTTCATTAGTACGAATGCAACCGTGATGGATCCAGGTTATAATACTTTCTTTAATTATGAATTCGAGAATGGATTATTAACCATTGAAAAATTGGCGTTGCATATCATTGCTAAAGACACGACCGTAACTTACGGAGACAAAATTGAAATTAATGACTTCATCTATCAGTACGATGAAAGCAATATTGCTCCTGCCGATCAAGCGCTTGTACTTAGTGCACTTGCTAATGATCATCAGCAAAATATGGTGGATGCTTTAGCACTCATTAATGCAAGAGCTTTGGTAAATGGAAGAGCGTTGGTTAATTCTGATCTCACTAATTTAAGTGCGTTAGTTAGTGCGCGCGCTTTGGTGAATGCACGAGCCTTAGTCAATGCAAGAGCATTGGTAAATGGAGTTCCCTCTTTTGAGACCATGAATTTGATAGATGTGGCTACGGCATCCGTATTCAATTATCAAGATGATTCATCCACCGCACCTTTAGTAAGTGCCAGGGCGTTAGTAAATGCTAGAGCATTAGTAAATGCTAGAGCTTTAGTAAATGGGACGGCTGTCGTTAATGCACGAGCGTTAGTGAATGGATCACCCATCGTAAACAGCAGTAATGTTGACGGAGGAAGTTCCAGCAACCAAAACATTGCAGTAATTATTGATGAAGAAGATGCAAATGCCCCTGCTAATGACACCTTGTATGATTTCTTAGGAATTAATATGATTACAGGTACTTATGCTGGAACACATGCCATTGTACCTGCTGCACTATTAAGTAATAACTTTGATATCACTTATGGATTAGGAACACTAACCATTTTACCAAAAACATTAACGATTGATGCGGATGACAAATCAGGAGTATACGGTGCCCCTATCAACTTTACCAATGCAGTTAGTGGATTTGGTTATGATGACAATTTATTAAGTATATCAAATGGTATTGTTCAATATGAAGTACAAAATAATAGCCAACAAATAGTAAACTTCCCTTATCCATTTGGCAATCATAAAATTGTTCCAAAAAACCTTGGACTTATTCTTCCATCTGATTACATCGTAAATTATTTAAGTGGTGACTTAACGATTTCAAAAGCTGTTTTGAATGCCACCGCTGATAATAAAACACGAGTGTATGGTGATCCTAATCCGCCTTTCACAATTACTTATGATGGATTCATAAATGGTGATGATGAGTCTTCCATTACACCTCCAACGATAAGCTGCACGGCAACTCCAACTTCGAATGTAGGAACATACAGTATAACATTAAGTGGTGGTTCTGCAAATAACTATACCCTTTCGAAAAAGAATGGCACACTGACAATTACGAAGGCAAGTTTATTAGTAGCAGCTGATACAAAATGGATTTTCAAAGGAAATTCATTGCCTTCATTTACTTCAGTAATTACAGGTTGGAAAAACAATGAGCAAACTACCATCACGTCTGGACCGACTTATTCCACACCTGTCGGCTGTAATCAATCAGCAGGTGTATATCCGATTACGGTTTGTTGTTTGAATTTCCCAAAAAAGGCAAATTACGATATCACTTATCAATCGGGACTTTTATACATCAATCCAAAAGGGTATGGTGCTAAAAAAATACTACCTAGCCTTGTTTGTGTAGAAACATTAGTGAATGACCCATCTGGATTTAGTTACAAAGCTAACTTCAGTTATCTGAATAATAATAGCATCCCACTATATGTGTCCTTAGGATCCAATAACTACATCTCTACTTCTGGTAGCTATTTAGGACATCCTCCTGTTTTATTTCCTCCAGGAGCTACAACCTTCTCCATTTATTTTAATGGATCGCCATTGACATGCGCAATAAAAACGTATCACAATTCTTCGCTTATACTAGCTACAGTAACAGCAAGTTCTTCTTCCACAGCTTGTGTTCCAGGATATAGTAGAATGAGTAATACGAACATGGAAAGTAAAATTGATTTATATCCAAATCCAAGCACCGGACTTATCAATTTGAAGTCTTTTGGATTTAAAATGAATCCAAGTATGGTTACTTTATTAGATATAACGGGGCGCAGGTACGAAGTAAACGTTCATGGTTTAGGAAATGATATGAATTTTGATTGTAGTAGTCTGCAATCCGGAATTTATTTCGTGAAAATTCAATCCGAAACGGATGAATTTATCCTCCGTTTTGTAAAAGATTAAAACACTTCCTACTTCATATTCTAAAGGTCATTGCTACTCAGCAATGACCTTTTTTAGTTTTACATGATCAACTGAAAATAGAGTAGCTTAACTTTCAATAGATTATGGCCAAAACACAAACCCAAAACTCACCTCGCGGCAACGAAAAACCAGGCGACCCTTCTCAGTTTTTTGAAATTTAGACTCCAATTTACCCGATAAAAATTTAATATATCTTTATCCATCACAAATCAATACAAAGAGTGAAAGGAATATGAAAAATCGCGCCTCCGCTATTTTAGTTTTAATTTTAACGGCTTCGCTTTGTTTTGGACAGAAAAACCCCATTGACAGTTTAAAAAAACTAGTGGATGCGAGTGCCCAAGATTCTATACGCGTCAATAACTTATTAGAATTAAGTAAAGCAAATTTCAGTGATGCTCCGGATGAAGCCATTCGTTATGCCACTTTAGCAAAAGATTTATCAGAAGAAATTAATTATAAGAAAGGTATTGCCTTTTCTTATAAAAATTTAGGCATGGCTTATTATTTCAAAGGAGATTACATCTTAACATTAGACAATTGGAATAAATCAATTCTTGCATTCGATTCCATCGGCGACAAGGGGGGAGTTGCCAATTTACAAAGTAATTTAGGAGCTGTTTATTTCAATCAAGGTGACGATCCCAATGCTCTTGACTATTATTTAAAGTCCCTCAAAATTGCAGAGGAGATGAAAGACACGTTGAGGATCGTTACCAATTGTATCAACATAGGTGCTGTCTACTTCAACAAAAAAGCTACAAAAGATCAAGCACAAATTTTCTATTTGCGTGCTCTTCCTTTGAGTGAACTCATCAAAGATAATGATGCCATTGGAACCGTGACTGTAAATCTTGGCGAAATTTATTTAGAAAAAAACAATTTGGATTCGGCGCTACTCTTCTTTGAAAAATCATTGGTAGCTTTTGAAGGATCAGAAAATGCTCCGTACACTTTAAACAACATTGGAAAAGTATATCGCAGAAGAGGAAATTTCCAAAAGGCATTGGAGTACCAGGTGAAAGCCTATGATTACGCTAAAAAATTAGATGCGAAAAACGACATGGCCATTTCTCTATTGGGATTAGCCACATCGTATAAGGAGAAAGGCGATCTCACCTTGGCGCTTAAAAACTTTCACGATGCTGAAGAGATTGCCAAAGCGATTGGATCCGATTACCAAGTCAAAGACGCTTACGAAGGGTTAGCCGTTACCTATGCATTAAAAAAAGATTTTAGCAATGCTTACAAATATCAAACGTTGCTATTGAGTATAAAAGATAAACTCTTCGATTTAGATATCGAAAAGAAATTAGGAACGCTACAGTTTAGATTCGACATCGATAAGAAATCATCCGAAATATCATTACTTACAAAAGACAAAGAAATTCAAGAGCAAGAACTCAGAAGACAAAAAATTGTTCGCAATAGTTTTATTGGTGGATTCACCATCGTACTTTTATTTGCTGGTGTATTTTTAAGTCAGCGCAATAAAATTGCCAAAGAGAAAAAACGCAGCGACGAACTACTCTTAAACATTTTACCAGAAGAAACAGCCGAAGAATTAAAAGCGACTGGAACGGCGAAAGCAAAAAGTTTTGATTTAGTCACTGTGATGTTTACCGACTTTAAAAACTTTACTCAAGCCAGCGAAAAGTTAACAGCCGAAGAATTGGTTGCTGAAATTAACGAATGTTATAGTGAGTTTGATCGTATCATTACTCGCTACGGATTAGAGAAAATAAAAACCATTGGCGATAGTTATATGTGTGCCGGTGGATTGCCCGTTCCGAGTTTAACCCATGCGGAAGACATTGTAAAAGCGGGATTAGAAATGCAAGCATTCATCGAAACCAATAAAGCCAAACGCATTGCCATCGACCAACCATTTTTTGAATTACGTTTAGGAATTCATACGGGTCCAGTGGTTGCAGGAATTGTAGGAATAAAAAAATTCGCTTATGATATTTGGGGCGACACTGTGAATACCGCTTCCCGAATGGAAAGCAGCGGAGAAATTGGCAAAGTGAACATCAGCGGATTCACTTACGAAATCATCAAAGACAAATTTGAATGTACTCACCGAGGTAAAATTCAAGCGAAAAATAAAGGTGAGATTGATATGTACTTTGTTGAACGTAGCCTTGGCATTTCAGCAAACGAAGCTTAGCGAAGTTTGGATGGTTAACTTTGTTAACCGACTTGCCTCTGCGTAGCTAGTGCCTCCGCTAACCGCGTGTCGCTAAAGCTTTAGCGGAGGCACAAGCTTCAGCGACACGCGGACGGCGAAACGAGGAGCCTTGGTGTTGCACCAAACGAAGCTTAGCGAAGTTTTGAAGGTTAACTTTGTTGAACGTAGCCTTGGCGTTTCACCAAACGACTTGCCTCTGCGTAGCTAAGACGAAGCGAGGAGCTTAGCGAAGTTTGGATGGTTAACTTCGTCAACCGAAGTAAAAACGAAGGTTAACTTTGTTGAACGACTTGGCCTCTGCGTAGCTACTGCCTCCGCTAACCGCGTGTCGCTAAAGCTTTAGCGGAGGCACAAGCTTCATCGACATTCGGACGGCGAAGCGAGGAACTTTATCAAGGAATCTAAAATTACAATTCCATATTCGCTATATCATCGAAAGAATTAGTTGATACATCGTGGCGCGAAAGTTTATTAGTAAAAGATACCATTGTATAAATTATAACTTACTTAACTTAATTTGCACCACCTCTTTCGGCAGCGTCACATTGAGTAAATACATTCCACTTTCAAACGAAGTTAAATTAATAGATGACGTTCGCCCTTTTAATTCACCTCGTTGTATTACCTGCCCTTGTAGGGAATAAATGGTGTAAGCAAAACCTTCTTTTGGCAATGTCTCATACTTTATATTAACTGTAAAAAGCCCTGTGGAAGGATTAGGAAAAGCCTGTATGGGTATATCATCTTTCACTTCACCTAGCCCTACTGAAAGTGTATCGCATATACTTCCTGCAAGCGGGCCAAGTGTTAAATTAACATCGTTGGGAAGGCCAAGATATGTCCGAAAACCATTAAGGTATTGACCTAAACCAATATAGTTACATGCTAGACCAAAATTATCTGGTTCGTTAATAACACTTAAGTGTGTATTAACAGGAACAAAAACCGAATCCAAAAATGGATAACAATAAAGGCCATTCTGACACCATGAATTGGAGCGGTACATTTTACCATTAGGTGCTAATCGAATACCTGAACCAGGATTATTTAATGAATCAATAGAATCAATAACTATTTTGTTTTGAAATGCATTTGGGTTTAATAGATCAATTTGAAACAAGTACTCAGGAGTAGAAAGTGTAGTTATATACAAAAATCTTTCATTTAAACTGATTGCACCATCCCAGAGTCCATAGGCAGGATTTGGGGAAGCGTTGTTTAAAATCGAATGATTACTAAAATTTCCGGTACACCTATCAAAAGAAAATTTTTCAAGAGTACCGTCCCCTGGATTTATTCCAATTACAAACTCACCGCTCTTAGAAGGGATGAGTCTGTAAAATCCTCCAACTAAAGAAGGAACTCCAATTGACTGAGTGGTAATGGATGATAGGCCATTTGGCGTAAATAATATTTTAAAAATCGTATTATTAGAATAACCCCACTTTTTATAAATTATCCACCAGTCGCGTCCATTACCATGTTTAATTGCAGTAATTCCATCAGAAATGTTTCCAGAATCTAATACATTATTTTTACTCACTACTTTGCCAAGACCGTTGTTAAAATTGAGATCCACTTCTGAATAACTAATTTTAGCTCCAGAAACAGCCATACTTGAAATCACAACGAACTTATTTGAGCTATCTGGCCAAGGTAAAATAATTAACTCTTTATACCAATTGGAACAAAAAATGGAATCTCCATTTTCCATTTTTCCATGATCACGATTGTATATTCGTCCTCTATTTATCAATGATGGTGTCTGGAAAAGTTCTAAATCGGGAGATGCAGCATAGAACAATAAATTTCCCAGTGAATCACTTATTGTGGCACAAGTACCTCTAGCATTTACAGAAGTGCGGTAAATGGAATCAATACCAATAGCACTAAATTTTATTCCACAACTATCACCGAATGCCCAATTCAGATTAGTGAATTGTGCATTTAAGTTTAGAAAACTTAAACACAATGTGCATAATAAAATTAATTTCCTCATGGCAGCTTATACACCTTTATGCAATTGTATTGACTAGCAATAATAATAAAAACTTGGCTGCTTTTTAGCCATCTCGGTTTGATTTTTCTTTCATTTTACTACCAAATAGGGCAATTTAAAGATAAATCGAATTTATCCCAACCCAACAAGCAATTGTATTTGCTATTTTAGCTGAATAAATCCTTCGGAACCCACAAAACCCTTATGAATAGCAAGCTTTCCTTTTGGTTAAGACTATTCAACATCCGAAATGATGAGAAAACCACGGTTCAAAACTTGGTGCTTCATCATTTCTTTTCGGGTATAGGTCAGGCATTATTGTTTACCGTAGCCATTACTTTGTTTTTGGAACAATATGGTTCCGAACAATTACCGTTAGCATTTATTTTATCATCAATAGCTATGCTTATCGTGGGAAGATCATACTCCTACTTCGAACACAAACTTTCGATCCGTAAATTATTGTTAATGGTGATGGGTATTATGGTGCTCATTCCATTTTTATTACGCAGTACTTTTTATTTTGAATCGATCACTTACATTCCGTTCATCATTATTATTGGTGAGCGTGTGTTTTATCTATTATCGAATTTAGAATTTTGGTGCATGTCGTCGATTGTGTTTGATGTTCGACAAGGAAAGCGATTGTTTGGATTGATTAGCTCGGGTGATATTCCTGCAAAGTTATTGGGGTACTTATCCGTATCTGTATTAGTTCCCATTGTGGGTATTAACAACTTACTTTGGTTCGCCGCCGGGTCCATCTTGTTGGCATCACTATTTCTTCGTAAAATATTATTGCAACCTGATATAAATTTACAAGTACGACAAGCGCCTCACGAACAGTTTTCGGATAAGAAATTATTGACGGGATTTTTTGGCAATCATTATATTCTCGTTTTGTCAGGACTCTCGTTTTTAACCATTGCTTCTTTTACTTTGATTGATTTCACTTTCTTACACAATGTTCAAAGCACATTTAAAACGGAAGAATCATTAGCGAAATACATCTCCACCTTCTTAGCGGTAGGATATGCTTTTATCATTTTAATTAAACTTTTATTGTCGGGGAGATTGGCTGAACAAACTGGAATTAAATTTTCGTTGTTGATCATGCCTGTGATACTTTTTCTGTTTTCATTAGGTTACTTTTTTTGGAGTAGTGGACAGAACGATGTTTACAACAACTTGATGTACATCGGTGTGATGTTCATGGCCATTAGTGTTGCGAAATATTCGGTGAACGATCCTGTATTCTTAGCCATGTTTCAACCCTTGCCAACACAACTTCGGCTAAAGGGACATACCATCATCAAAGGATTTATTCAGCCATTGGCACTTGGTGTCATTGGATTAATTCTTTGGTGCATCCTTAATATCGGAGGCAATTTTGATTTTTACTTATTGAATTATGGGATTTTAATTTTGGCTGTTTTATGGATTTACAATATCACTCGAAGTCATAAACTTTATATTTCAACCTTGGCGACTGCCATTCGAAATCGATTTATTTCGGGCTCAGAGATTGCGATGGAATCGGCTTCCTTTTCAAAACTATTAAAAGACAGTATTTACAATCATCAGAAAGAAGATATTATTTATGGGATTACGGCGTTGGATGAAAAATTTCCAGAAGTCCTTCGCGAAGAAATGAAATTCGTTTTAACTTCTGACAGCAATAGCGTGAAACGGGTGGCTTTGAAAATTTTAAATCAAAGAGGATGGAGCGAATATCTTCCAGAAGTAAAACACATCTACCTTACCGAAACGCATCTTGAAACAAAAGCGGAAGCAGCTTATTTCTGTGCACAATCAGGAGATCCAGAAATTCAAAATAGCATTAGTCAAGAAATATTTGATACCTATCCAACGCTGATACAAGAATCCATCTTAAAAGGAATCTTGAAATCGGATTCCATGCAACAGCAACAAAATGCGGTGGAAGCCATCACGACATTATTGAAGAGTGAAGATCAAAAAAAACAACTTACAGCATTAACTATACTTTCTCAAGAATATTTACATGAGTTTGAATCGGAAATTTTTCGTTTGATGGCTTCAAAAAACGAGAGCGTACAAATAGCTGCCATTGATGCTGCAGGAAAAAGTAAATCACAAGCATTCGTATCACAATTAATTGCGCTCTTGCTCATCACACCAGGCTCAAACCACATCATTGACAGCTTGAGCAAATATGGAGATGACATATTCGATCATCTCAAAAAGATTCCCTTTCAAAATGTAATTCATAAACAAGGGGTCCTTTCTGACATCATTCGAATTGCGGAAATTAGTACCGGTCATAAAGGAGGCGAATTTTTATTTTCCATATTGCATCACACTCCTCCTCATCTCAAGGAAAGAATTGTTGAAGTACTTAGTATCTCGAAGTATATTTTAGAGCCTAAGGAAAAAGAACGCATGGAGCGCATGCTGAAAGAAGAAATTGGTTTTGCGGTTGCTTTGCTCGAAGGGATTGAAGATGCATCACTCAATCCACGATTACATGAAGCTTTCAACTTCGACTATGAAAATTGCAAACGACGCATCATTACAATTTCAGGACTTCTATACAATCGCAAAATAATGCGTGAAGCTTCTGCCGCCTTCCGCAACAATTCAAAAGAAAGAAGAGCCAATGCGCTGGAAATTATGGAGCAGGTAATTCCACGTAAGACCGCACAAATATTGATTGTACTGCTCGACAACATTTCACCGGCTCAAAAAATTGATAAGTTGCAAGATTTTCATATTGTAAGAAAGCATGAAATTCCAGATAGTATACTCAGAGACGGAACCGATATTTATAGTGCTTGGACTGTTTGTTTAGCCTTACGTTCGGCGGCTTATCACGACAGTAATTATATTCATGCAGTGAACATCATGCAAACTGAAAATTCATTGTTGCGAGAATCCGCTGCACATTATTTAGTAAACTTCAAAGAAAACCATCCTAATCACTTCAGCACGTTAGCTGGTACTTTTAAAACTAATATTGACGAGATCATGAAAAACAAACACGAAAACACCATCTCTGATTTTGAAAAAGTGCTGGTGCTAAAAGGCACAGCATTATTTGGAGGTACACCTGAAAACATCATCGCAGAAATTATTCCTATCGTTCGCGAAGTAAGAGTGAATGAAGGGGAAGTTATTTTCGACAAAGGAGATTCGGGAAGTAGCATGTATATTATCTACAATGGCGAAGTAAAAATTCACGATGGCAATAGAACCTTTGCCACTTTAGGAAAAAGAGAATTCTTTGGAGAGTTAGCGTTGTTAGACCCAGAGCCACGTTCAGCATCGGCTACTGCGACTACAGATACCTTACTGTTGAAACTAGAAGAGGAAGAAGCTTATGAGTTGATGGAAGAGCGCACAGAGGTTTTAAGAAGTATACTTCGTATTTTGTGCAAGCGAATCAGAATGCAAAACGATAAATTGGTAGCAAGTACTGCATTGAAAAACTAAAATAGAATTAATCAAAAAATATTATTTGAACATCACCAACCCTTTCAGCTCTTGGAGGTATTGCGTTTTTAAATGGTTACGATTTCGTTGAGATGTATTGGTCCAATAATGATGCGCATCCACAAAAGTATATTGAATTAAATTCCAATCCATATTTTCATCAATTCTACCAAGCGATTTCCACTCTTCAAAAAGTCGATTACTCACCTCTTTAAAATCTTCTCTTCCGAGATGATCTAAATCTGCGTCACACAAAATCTTTTCAAGAAGTGTATCGGGCTTTTGAGGCAATTTTGTTTTCATGATCATGCTACAGATAATTTCGATAGCCTCCTCATCATAATTATAATCGGGCAAAATTGCTCTTGCGATTAAACATCCTTCTTCCTCGTGATCTACAAACGTATTGAGAAAACCGATATCGTGTAAAAATCCAGCCGTTTTTAATAAGACTAAATCATACGATTCAGTGACCCCTTCCTGCTCTGCTATTTTTAAAGCTCCTGTTACCACATCAATGGTATGCGTCAAATTATGATAATGCAGTTTAGGCGACAATTGTGTCCCCAAGGCTCTCACAACAAAATTTTCTATGCCTGCAACATTCATATAGATCTTATTCTTTGATACTGCTTAGTTCATTACAAAGGGGACATAAAATATTAAATCCCCTAATGACATTGATGCTTTACTACTTCGGCCTTGACCTACGTAGTACCCAGTTTGTCGCACAACCTACGCAGTACACAGTAAAAGTAAATAATATTAAATCAACCCCCTAAAAAATCGAATGTTTTTTATGCACATGCCGACATTGAGACGTCTTTTTTCAAAGGGCTAGCGTATATTGGCCAATTTTATTGGTCCAAACGGTCCGAACTTATGTTGTTGTTCTGAAAAGGCATCGGCATAGGGACCAAAGGGATGATCGTATGGCTTCTTAGAAATATCGGGCCAATCTTTTTGAATATTCATGCTCGGACGTGATTGCGTATTAATAAATGCGGCTACATCCCAAGCCTCCTCATCAGTAAGTTGAGGCGACTCATAAGTTGCCCCTTGTGGCATATTCATCTTTACATACCCTGCTAGTCTGGACAGACGAAACAATCCAGCACCACTGTTGTAGCTATTTTCTCCGAAAAGAGGAGGATACCTATACTCTGTAAAATCGCTATTCGGTACTCCTTCACCGTTAGCTCCATGACAAGAAACACATTTAGCCGTGAATAGTAACTTCCCTTTCTCCGGATCTGCGGCTCGTTTCAATACGGGGAGATCATAAATACCTGTACCATCCGGTTTATTTTTTTCAGTCACTTCACTCCCAACCCACTTAATGTAAGCAACGATGGCTTGCATTTCTTTGCTGGAATCGGAAGGCGGCTTGCCATTCAAACTTCGTTCGAAACAATCGTGCACTCTTTTCTCAACAGATTCTATTTGTCCAGAACGAGGTCGAAATTTAGGATACGTAGAAGCGACCATTGCATAATTATTTCCATACACTTTCGTCCCCGCTTCCAAGTGACAATTTTGGCAATTCATTCCGTTGGTGACTTTCGCGAGCTTACCATTCGGTCCAAAAAAATAAGAAGTATGCATTACTAATTCTCTTCCATAAAGGATTTGCTCGTCATTCACATCTTCAATATCAGGAGCCATCCACGAAATTCTTTTCACCTCATCAGTTGGCTTTTTTTCTTGTGTAGATGGGCTTATCGATTTACTTGTACTGCCATCTGAAAAAAGAGAAGTGAAATCGATGTAATGTAAAGTAACAATAGAAGCGAAAGAAATAAAAAGCACTAACATCATTTGCACCATTCCACGAGCAACGATCACCGCTGCTTTCCGATTATTCTCTTGATTTGAATTAACCGAATTCATACAATCTATCTAAACTCGTATGTAGTTCCTTGTAATTGCGTGAGAAGTGTAGGTGGAAAATCGGTAGCAGTAGCTCGTCCTTCCAACTTCGGAGAAACGAGTGGATGCGCAGCTAAATATTCTTCTATTACTTTATGCATGACGACACCTAACAATTTCGGCGACTTCACCTTCTCCACTCTACAAAGTACATCATCGGGATCACCTTCACGTTCGCAGGCTACAATAGAATATTCTTTTTCCATATTAATAGGCTCACCTTTAACCTTCACCCAATTCAAACGTTTACCCATTTCATTCCCGATGGTAAAATTAACTTCCATCCCGTTGAAACGCACAAACCATCCACCAAAACGTTTAGAAGGATCCTTTGCAAAAGCATTTTGCAATTCTTTCTCTAACCAATCCCACACTTGTTTTCCGGTTACAATTCCAGTTTTAGCTTCACTATCAACAGGCAACATATTCCACAAAAATTCTTTGGTGATGGCCGCCTTTCCTGTTTCCTTCTCGACATTCAACGGTTGACAAAAGCGAAAACCATTACTCAAAGCAATATCCGGTTTAAACTTCCACATGATCGCATCGGTGAGTAAATTATCCATAGGAGTTTCCATCACAAAATAGCGCACAAGAGGAGTTGAAGTATATCCTAACACGCGCGATAAATCCTGATGAAATGGTTCAGAAACTTTGTTGATGATTCCTTGCAACTCTGCATCCGCTTTATATACTGCAGGATCTACGTCCAACAATTGATAATCGAAAGAACTCAATTTTCCATCTTCAAAATTCAATTCTAATTTACCAAGGAATGATCCAAAGGCACCGCACTCTATTACTTTCGAATATTTACATTGAATAGGTTCACGAACGCGTTCGTGCGTATCTGCACCCAAAATAAAATCAACACCCTCCACAACTTGATTATTGGCAAGACCTACTTGTTGAGCCAAGCCCATGTGCGTTACCAAGCAAACAACATTGCAACCTTCCGTCTCTCTCAAAAACTTCACATACTTTGCCACATTTTTTTCTGCATGTTCAAAACGAATCCCTTTGCTATACGCAGGAGATTGCCGCTTGGGAATGAGATGATCGGTATAACCAATAAATCCAATTTTAATTCCATCAATTACCTTCACCCAATACGGATGGTAAATCAATTCCCCCTTATTCTCATCTTCATCATCGTGCCACATGTTTGCACAAATCTTCGCTGCTGTTGAGTGACCCATGTCATACAACATTTTTTTCTTCTTATATACAACTTCCCAATTTCCGGGAAGCATCAAATCAAAATTGATATTATTAAATACGGGGATCATGGCTTCACCTTCTGTTAAAGAAGCAACAGCATGACCGTGATAATAATCTCCACCGTCAATAAGGATGGTATTCTTTGGATCCTTTGAACGATAAAAATTAATCATCGTTTTCAATACCGCGAGTCCACCTCGTTTTTTGTAAACTCCTTTTCCATCTTCCCAAAAAAACTCATCGTGCGTATGTAATTGTGCATGAATATCAGAAGTATAAAGTAATGTTATCTTCTTACTATTTGAATTACCGGCAATTGATCTCGACAATTCATCCTTTTTAGAATCCATCCCATCTGCCTTCAAATTCAATAGCGGTACCACGGCGGCGCCTATACCCAAGGCGGCAGATTTCTTCAAAAAATTTCTACGTGATGAATTCTTCTCCTGATCTTTCATGCTACAAATATTAATATTAATGTGGCAATTTCTCTCTGAAATAACCGTAAGTCCAAGTACCCGCAATAGCGCTTAATAACGTAATGATGATAACGGTTGCCCCTGAACCAATCTGTGCAAACAACGGACCTGGACAAGCTCCTGTGATGGCCCATCCCAATCCGAAGATGAGTCCGCCATAAATATTTCCTTTGTTGAACTCCTTAGGATGAAATACAATTTTCTCTCCGTAAATAGTTTTCACATCAAACTTTTTAATCAAGAAAACAGAGATCAATCCAACCATCACCGCACTTCCAATCACTCCATACATATGAAAGCTTTCCAGTCGAAACATTTCTTGAATCCTAAACCAAGAAATAATTTCTGCTTTCACAAAAACAATTCCGAAGAGAGTACCTACCAACAAATATTTTAAATTATGCCACCACTTATGTTCGAGTTGACTTTCATTTACGCACATCGTATCCTGTGATCTTACATCTTGATTTATATCTTGATTTATATCTTTTATCATCGTCTTTCGTTTTTTAAAATTTCAAAATATAAGGAAGTAATAAATGCGTCATCAAAAACCCTCCTGCCATAAAACAACAAGTAGCAACAAGTGAAGGCCATTGCAATGTTGACAATCCCATGATGGCATGACCAGAGGTACAGCCGCCCGCATATCGAGTACCAAATCCAACCAAGAATCCGCCTACTACAATCAAGAAAAATCCTTTCAACGTAAACAATGCCGACCAATTAAATAATTCGGAAGGGACTAATCCCGAATAATCCGTGATTCCAAACTGGCCCAAATAAGTTGCTAAACTTGGTGCGATTTCTATTGGGAAAGGATTCGAAAATAATTGAACGCCTAAGAACCCACCTAAAAAAATTCCTGCTACAAAAAAAAGATTCCATATTTCCTTCTTCCATTCATACTTAAAAAAAGGAATATTAGCAGGGATGCATGCCGCACAAATATGGCGCAAGGATGAACTAATCCCAAAAGCTTTATTCCCAATAATTAATAATATAGGTACCGTTAAACCGATGAGCGGTCCGGCTATGTACCAAGGCCAAGGCTGTCGAATTGTTTCTAACATATTTTAAATCATTGCTATATCTATATAAGTGGAATCCATTTTTAGGCTTTCCAACTCTTGTACAAAAGTAAGTGAATGACTTAACCCAGTTTGCAACATTTGTTACTTGACGTGTAAATCCAAACACTTTGATCACAATATTAGAATTAATTCATACATAAACCGCGTAAAACAAGGAGATTAAAAATAAAACTTAATAAAACTAATCTTCAATCCTAAAAAGAAGAAGTAGAACAAAGAAAAAACAACCAAATAAATCAAATTTGAACCTTCGCTAACAAAATAAAATTAAATTTGAGGCAATCTATGGGAGCAACATCCTTACTCATACTTACTCTTGCCGCTATTGTGTTTTCGGCGGGCGGCATCTTGGTTTCAAAAATCTTTGTGAAAGGTTCATATAACCCACAAAAAGGTCAAGCTTACGAATGTGGTGTACCCACCGTTGGTCAAACATGGCTGCAACTGAATGTCGGTTACTATCTTTTTGCATTGATCTTTTTAATTTTTGATGTGGAATTGGTTTTCTTGTATCCATGGGCAACAGTGGTAAAAGAAATTGGATGGATGGCCTTCCTCGATATCATCATCTTTTTCTTTATTTTATTTCTAGGATTTTTATACGCACATAAGAAAGGAGCATTAAAATGGATGTAAATCAAAAGCCAGAAACTTTCCCTGGACAAATACATGAAATTCCTGGAGGAGGAGTTGTGTTAAGTAAATTAGATGATGTAATTAATTGGGCGAGATCCAATTCTTTATGGCCTTTAACATTTGCTACAAGTTGCTGTGGAATTGAAATGATGTCGACTGCAGGAGCCAAATATGATTTTTCTCGATTTGGTTTTGAAGTTGCACGCGCCACTCCTCGTCAAGCTGACGTAATTATCATTGCAGGAACGATCGTAAATAAAATGGCGCCCGTATTGAAAAGATTGTATGATCAAATGGCCGATCCAAAATATGTGATTGCTATGGGAGCATGTGCTATTAGCGGCGGTCCGTTTTTTTACAATACCTACTCTGTTGTAAAAGGTGCAGATCATATTATTCCGGTGGATGTGTATGTGGCAGGATGTCCGCCTCGACCAGAAGCATTACTTCACGCTTTGATTTCTTTACAAGAAAAAATAAAAAGCGGATTGACAAGAGAACAAATAAAAGATATCAAACCTCAATAAGTCGAGAATCGAAAGCAATATGACGAAGGATGAATTGAAAATAAAATTTGAATCTTTGCAAGAAGGACTCAGCTTTGAAGAAGGCACTGAATGGCTGACGATTAATATCGCACCTGAAGAATTTAAAAATTTCGCTTTATTGCTTAGAAATAATAACGAATTGCATTTCGACTATTTGTTTTGTTTAACAGGGGTTGATTGGAAAACGCATTTGTCAGTGGTGTATCATTTCTCCTCTACGGTTTTCCGTCATGATGTAGTGATTAAAGTAAAAATCGATAAAGCTGATCCAATTGTAGATACCGTTTGTGATATTTGGCGCACAGCAGAATTTCACGAGCGCGAAGCTTATGATTTATTGGGTGTAGAATTTGCAGGTCATCCCGATTTGCGTCGACTTTTCCTTACTCCCGATCACGAAGGTTTTCCACTGCGCAAAGATTATGAGGATCCAATTAACATGATAAAACTCTAAGCGATGCTCGAAGAATTGGGAACGAACGATCAGGGTGATATGATCATTAACATTGGACCGCAGCATCCTTCAACGCATGGTGTTTTGCATTTGGTGATTACATTAAATGGGGAAACCATTAAAAAAGTAGAACCTCATTTAGGTTATATTCATCGCAGCATTGAAAAAATGTGCGAGAGTCTTTCGTATCGTCAGTTTATTTATGTGACGAGCAGAATGGATTATCTGAGTTCGCATATCAATAATCACGGCTGTGCTTTGTGTGTTGAAAAAGGATTGCAAATTGAAATCCCTTCTCGAGCGCAAGTGATTCGTGTGTTGATGGATGAGTTGACACGTCTCGCTTCTCATTTACTTTGGTGGGGCGCTTTGGCAATGGACTTAGGAGCTTTCACTCCCTTTTTCTATTCTTTCAGAGAGCGTGAAATGATAAATGAATTGATGGAAGACACTTGCGGGGCAAGGTTAACTATGAATTATATTGTGCCCGGTGGTGTCATGATGGATTTACATCCCGACTTCCAACGTAAAGTAAAAGAATTTTTAAGATTGTTTAAATCGAAGATTCACGAATACGATGATCTGGTAACTGGAAATATTATTTTCCAAAACCGAACCAAGGGCGTTGGTTATATTTCAAAAGAAGATGCAATTTCGTTTGGTTGTACAGGACCCACAGGACGAGGAAGTGGATTGAGCTGTGATATTCGCAAATTATATCCGTACGAAATCTATGATCAACTACAATTTGATGAAGTAATCGAAACAGATGGTGATTCATGGGCACGTTATAAAGTTCGTGTTGGTGAGATGGTACAAAGTATGCGTATCATTGAACAGTTGATTGATAATATTCCCGAGGGAGATTTCCAAGCGAAAACAAAAGCCGTATTGAAATTACCAAAAGGAGATTTTTATACACGTGTAGAAACGGCGCGTGGAGAATTAGGTGTTTATATTGTAAGTGAAGGCGGAAGTACTCCCTACAGAATAAAATTCCGTTCGCCGGGATTCTCCAACTTAAGTGCACTCGATCATATGTCGAGAGGCGGAAAGATTGGAGACCTTATGGCGACCATGGGCACATTGGATTTAGTAATTCCCGATATCGATCGATAAAAAATAAAAAGCTAGAAGATGATTAGTCTCGAAGGACTCACTACTTTACTACAAACTTGGTTGCAAAATACTTTAGGGGAACCGTGGGCTTTTGCTGCTGAAAGTGTATTAGTAGGGATTGCTGCCATTACGCTTTTTGCTTTTTTAGGATTGGCACTCGTGTATATGGAAAGAAAAGTTGCAGCGTTGATGCAAATTCGATTAGGACCCAATCGTGTAGGACCAAAAGGAATTTTTCAAACATCAGCCGACACGTTGAAGTTAGTGATGAAAGAAGGATTGACTCCCGATGGTGCCGATAAATTTTTATTCAACTTAGCACCCTTCATGGTAATGATTGCCGCCATGTTGGTATTAGCACCGATTGCTTTCGCTCGTAATTTTCAAATTTGGGATTTGAGCATTGGTGTGTTGTATGTTGCCGCGGTTTCATCTGTTGCTGTTATTGGAATCTTGATGGCAGGATGGTCAAGTAATAATAAATATTCATTGTTAGGTGCCATGCGTAGTGCAGCGCAGATTGTGAGCTACGAATTATCGGCCGGACTTTCTATTTTAGCAATTGTTATTTTAACAGGAAGTTTACGCATCAGTGATATTATCAATTCGCAAGCCGACGGATGGTGGATCATCAAAGGACATCTTCCCGTGTTAATTGCCTTCATTATTTTTTTAATTGCGGTGACAGCAGAAACCAATCGTGCACCGTTTGACTTAGCCGAAGCAGAATCTGAATTAACCGCTGGATTTCATACCGAGTATTCAGGAATGAAATTCGCATTATTCTTTTTAGCGGAGTATATTAATATATTTATCGGATGTGCCATTGGTGCTACACTCTTCTTCGGAGGATGGATGCCATTTCATATTGGAGGATGGGACAGTTTTAATCATGTGATGGATTTCATACCATCGTCGGTATGGTTCTTTAGTAAAACCATGTTCTTGATCTTTTTGATTATGTGGTTCCGATGGACATTCCCTCGACTTCGTGTCGACCAACTATTAAATTTAGAGTGGAAATACTTATTACCGATTAGCATGGTCAATCTTTTAATCGTCACATTCATGGCGATTATGGGTTGGCACTTATAATAACAAACTGAAAAATGTTCCTTAAAGAATACTTTAGAACCATATACCTCACCGTTAGTTCCTTGCTGAAAGGCATGAAGACGACGGGTTATTATTTTACGCACCAAAAAGAAATCATCACGGAGCAATATCCTGAGGTGCGACCTGTATTGGCCGAGCGATTTAAAGGTGAAGTCATCATGCCGCACAACGAAGCGAACGAGCATAGTTGCACGGGATGTCAGGCTTGTGAAATAGCGTGTCCGAATGGAACGATAAAGATTGTGACCAAGAATGAAATCAACGCAGAAGGAAAAAAGAAAAAAGCTATTGATACATTCGTATATCATTTAGAATTATGCACCATGTGTAACCTTTGTGTTGTTGCTTGTCCATCGGATGCGATTGTGATGGCCAATAATTATGAGCACAGTGTTTTTGACAGACGAGAATTTACAAAGGTCTTGAATAAACCAGGCTCTAAAATTATGGAGGGCATTGAATAATGAGTGCATCAGCCATAGCCTTTTATTGTATTGCGGCGTTTATCCTGATTACGGGGATCCTCACCGTTACCACTAAAAAATTATTCAGAGCTGCTATTTGGCTATTATTTTCGTTAATCGGAATTGCAGCTCTTTTCTTTTGGATGGAAGTAGAATTTGCGGCGGCGGTGCAAGTCATCGTTTACGTTGGTGGAATTGTTGTACTGATTATTTTCTCCATCTTCCTTACCAATCAAGAAGGAGTCAAGATGCCATCTGCCTTGACGAAGCGATCGCTTTTTGCAGGGCTTGCTGTCGTTTCAGCTGCTGCCTATACTTGCACCTTACTATGTAATCATTATTGGATGAAAGGATCAGAAGAAGTTTTTGATCCCTCCGTAAATAATATTGGATATCTATTAGTTGCCAATACACCTGAAAGTTTCGTACTTCCATTTGAATTGGTGAGTGTATTGTTATTAGCAGCTATGATCGGATGTATTGTCATTGCCATGAAAGCACAACCTGAAAACAAATGAGCGAAATACCAGTTGAACATCTCTTAATGCTGAGTACCGCCTTATTTTTTATTGGTGCTTATGGATTTCTTACTCGAAGAAATATGATTGCTATGCTAATGTCGCTGGAGCTGATGTTAAATAGTGTTAACATAAACTTCATCGTATTCAACAAATATTTATTCCCCGATACGATTGAGGGACTTGGATTCACCATCTTCATCATTGCGATTGCTGCTGCTGAAGCTGCGGTAGCCATTGCCATCATTATAAATCTCTACCGCAACACGAAAAATATTGATGCTGAAAATGCAGATCACTTAAAGCATTAATCATCTCCGTCTCTATGAGTTTAGCAAATACTATTCAACTTATTGTTCTCCTTCCCTTGGGCAGTTTCTTGCTGCTCGGAATTTTTGGCAGAAAATATTTATCCTCCCTTTCTGGAATGATTGGAACCACTTCGTTATTGGTATCCTCCATTCTTTCTATTCAAACGGCATATCAATATTTTTTCCTAAACACTGCAGGAACCTTCGAAAAAATTATTGCTTGGAAAATGACATGGCTTTCATTTTCAGAAGGAGTTTCCATTGACATGGGAATATTAGTAGATCCAATTTCAGTGATGATGCTGGTGGTAGTAACTGTAGTTTCATTGATGGTGCATGTGTATAGCTTGGGTTATATGAAAGGAGATGAGCGATTCGCTACCTACTATTCTTTCTTATCACTTTTTACTTTTTCCATGTTAGGATTAGTAATTGCTGTCAATATTTTCCAGATTTATATGTTCTGGGAGTTGGTGGGTGTTTCTTCATTTCTGTTGATTGGATACTACTTTGAAAAACCAAGTGCTGTTGCCGCCTCTAAAAAAGCATTTATTGTAACGCGTTTCGCCGACTTAGGATTTTTAATTGGAATATTAATTTTAGGATTCGAAGCAAAAACATTAGACTTCGTTACCTTGATTGATAGATTAACTACATCTAATTCTCCTTATTTAGTTTCAGCCACTACGGCCAATTTCTTAGGAGCAAGCGCGCTAACCTGGGGTTTACTTCTTGTATTCATGGGAGGCGCAGGTAAGAGTGCTATGTTCCCCTTACATATTTGGTTGCCCGATGCGATGGAAGGTCCAACACCAGTCTCCGCATTGATTCATGCTGCGACGATGGTCGTTGCGGGTGTTTTCTTAGTCGCTCGATTGTTTCCTATCTTTTCTATTTCTTGTCCGGGAGCATTAGAAGTAGTGATGTGGACTGGAGTTATTTCTGCATTGTTTGCCGCCATCATCGCCTGCACACAAACCGATATTAAAAGAGTTCTTGCGTATTCCACCATGTCGCAAATTGGATACATGATGTTTGCATTGGGTGTTTCTGGATATGGGAATGAAGCAGGATTAGGATTCACGGCTTCTATGTTTCATTTATTTACGCATGCTTTCTTCAAAGCTTTACTGTTCTTGGGAGCTGGTGCTGTGATACATTATATTCACAGTAATGAGATGAAAGACATGGGTGGCTTGAGGAAGTCGATGCCCATCACACATATTACATTCTTGATTGCTTGCTTAGCCATAGCAGGAATTCCGCCGTTTGCAGGATTCTTTAGTAAAGAAGAAATTTTGACGGCAGCACATCATGCCAATCCATTGGTGTATTATATTGCATTACTAACGGCAGGCATTACCGCATTTTACATGTTCCGATTATATTACAATATCTTTTGGTCGAAGGAAGCAAAAACGGCACATCACGACGATCATCATCATGGCGAAGGAACCTGGAGCATGAAAATTCCATTGTTGATTCTCAGTGTTGGTGCTATCACAGCAGGATTTATTCCATTTGGAAATTTTGTTTCAAGCGATGGTCATCCTATACACATTCCGTTTGAAATCTCGGCGGCTATTCTTCCGGTTATTATTGCAGTAAGTGGAATTGCGCTTGCTACCTTGTTTTATAAAACGGAAAACGATCGTCCAAATAAATTAGCTTCTTCTTTGCAAGGAATTTACAAGACTGCTTACCATAAGTTTTATATTGATGAGATTTATTTATTCATCACTAAAAAAATAGTCTTCAACTTAATTGCACAACCATCTGCTTGGGTGGATAAAAATATTGTTGATGGAAGCATGAATGGACTTGCATCTTTAGTTGTATGGAAATCCAACTTGATAAAATCAATACAATCCGGAAAAGTGCAAGATTACGCTTTGTACTTCTTCATTGCAGCATTTGGTTTAACGGCACTTGCCATTTATCTGGTCAACTAATAAAAAATGAACTTACACCTATTAGTCATAGCTCCTGTTATTACCGCCATTGCGATTCTCTTCTTCAATCAATTGAAGCAAGTTCGACTCATTGCATTGTGCGGAGCTGTTATTCAATTTACTTTATCGTTACTTTTATTAAATGCGTTTTGTGCGGAACGTGCACTAGGCAATAATGCAGCTATGGTTTTTTACAGTTCGGCTGAATGGTTTACGCCGTTGGGCATAGCCTTTACCACTGGTGTTGATGGAATTTCAGTTTCGATGATTCTTCTTTCTGCATTTGTTGTTTTAGCAGGAGTCTTAGTGAGTTGGAAGATGGAACAGATGAGCAGAGAGTTCTTCTTTCTGCTTATATTATTGAGTGCTGGAGCTTATGGATTCTTTATCTCTCTTGATTTATTTACATTATTCTTCTTCTTAGAAGTAGCCGTGATTCCTAAATTTTTATTAATCGGTATTTGGGGCAGCGGAAAAAAAGAATACAGCGCTATGAAGCTTGCCTTGATGCTGATGGCGGGTTCTGCATTTGTATTTTTAGGATTATTAGGATTGTATTTCAGCACCAACATTGGGAACGGTCAACACACCTTTGATTTCATTGCAATTTCCCGCACAGCAGTTCCGCTCAACACACAACTCATCTTCTTCCCTTTAGCATTTATCGGCTTCGGAATTTTTGGTGCGCTCTTTCCATTTCATACGTGGGTGCCCGATGGACACAGTTCTGCTCCAACAGCAGCGTCGATGTTTTTAGCAGGAATATCAATGAAACTTGGAGGTTATGGTTGCCTACGTGTGGCAACTTATTTAATGCCCGAAGCTGCGCATGTTTATGCGCCCTATATTATTTTATTAGCCACCATTGCGATCATCTACGGAGCATTTGCTACGATGATGCAAACTGATCTAAAATACATCAACGCTTATTCTTCGGTAAGTCATTGTGGATTTGTGTTACTTGGTATTGGCATGCTCAACGAAACAGCGATTGCCGGTGCGGTTATGCAGATGATATCACATGGATTGATGACAGCACTTTTCTTCGCCGCTATCGGAATGATTTATGAAAGAACGCATACTCGAATGGTAGCACAGTTAGGTGGACTTTTAAAAGTGATGCCTTTCATCTCTACTATCTTTATCATTTCTGGTTTATGTTCCTTAGGACTTCCAGGCTTCAGTGGATTTGTTGCAGAGATGACCGTGTTCATGGGAGCATGGCAACACACAGAAATGTTTTATCGAATTGCAACCATATTATCTTGTGCTTCCATTGTTGTAACGGCGGTGTATATACTCCGTGCGGCAGGAAAGTCCATTATGGGGCCGCTAGTAAACGAACAACACTTATCATTAGGTGATGCTACCTGGAATGAAAAATCGGCAGCAGTACTCTTGTTGAGTGGAATTGTTGTTATTGGTATTGCTCCTTTTTGGTTAAATGAATTAATAAGTCCGGACGTGAATGGACTCATGGTAAATATTGGTCGCACCTTACTTCCTTAACGATTGACAATGATAAATGAATTTATAGGTCTGATGAAACATGAGCTGATACTCTGTGTCATACTTTTCTTACTCTTAATAATTAAAATTGCAAGCAACGATGATAACTCGGGACGTTGGCATGTGATGATCAATATTCTTTTATTTCTTAATTTAATTTTTGGATTCTGTTGCAATCTTTCTGGTGAATTATTTAATGGGATGTTTCAATCCAACGATTTAATTCTACTCGAAAAAAATATTCTCAACCTCGGATTACTCATCATTTCATTACAAGCACATCCTTACACGCGCACCCATCGACACGCTCCCGAATTCTACATTCTATTACTGTCTTCAGTATTGGGAATGTTCTTCATGTTATCATCGGGACATCTTCTTTTATTTTACATCGGCTTAGAATTGTCGACCATTCCATTGGCTGCCTTGGCCAATTTCAATCTCAACAAAAGTGCCTCTTCAGAAGCGGGAATGAAGATGATTATGTCGTCAGCGTTTAGTTCTGCTTTATTGTTGATGGGTATCTCGTTGATGTATGGAACTACGGGATCCTTATCGTTCTCCGAAATTACATTACAATTGACAGGTGCGCCATTACAAGTATTTGCATTTGTGATGTTGTTTGTTGGGTTTGCATTTAAACTTTCCATTGTTCCCTTTCACTTTTGGACCGCCGATGTATACGAAGGAGCACCCGTTCCAGTCGCTGCATTCTTATCGGTGATATCAAAGTCGGCAATAGCATTTGTATTTGTAACCGTACTCTACACTGTTTTTGAATCGATGGTGAATGTTTGGTATATTTTACTTTTTATTACCGCAGTTCTTACGATTGGCATTGGAAATCTTTTTGCATTACGTCAACAAAACATGAAGCGATTTTTAGCATTCTCTTCCATTGCACAAGTCGGATTTATCTTAGTCGGCATTTCAGGTGGATCACAAGAAAGCGAAGCCGCGGCTATTTACTTTTTATTGATTTACATCTTTTCCAATTTAGGTGCATTTGGTGTAGTAAACATCGTATCTTCTATCACGGGAAAAGAAAGCATCAACGATTACAAAGGATTTTATAAAAACAATCCGGCTTTAAGTTGGATCATGACAATTTCCCTATTTTCTTTAGCGGGCATTCCGCCTACTGCTGGATTTTTCGGAAAATTATTTTTGCTCACTGCGGGTGCCTCCACTGGAAATTATATACTCATTGCATTCGCTGCTATCAATATGGTAGTATCCATGTACTATTATTTACGAATTGTAAAAGCGATGTTCATGGAATCAAACGAACATCCCATTCAAAAAATATCGTTTAGTCTTTTCCCAAGCATAGCACTCATCCTTTGCATTGCGGGTATCTTGTTGACTGGATTTAGCGGAGATCTTTACACCTATATTTACGAACTAAGCATCGGCATTTAATCGAACAACAGTATGGCCATAAATAAAAATCATGAATTTGAGGAGTTAAACGGTATCAAATGCTGCATAGTTGAAAAAGCAGTTTCGATGGATCGTGTAAATTTCATCAAACCTTTGTTAGAAGGAAATGGGTATACGGTAGTCGTTAGTGGCATCATTCCAAAAGCGCCAGCTCCTTCTCCTGTAGCTGAAGGAGAAACGCCAGCGCCTCTACCTCCACCCATCGCGCCTACAGAATTTACTATTGGTGTAACCGATATGTGCTATAATACCATCAATGCTATTTTTGGAAGATTTTTAAGAACGCGAGAAGGGAAAGTAGTTACGCTCGCTTATTGGCAACAGAAAGATGCGCTTGCTCAAGACGTTTCTTACTTTGATTTTGGAAGTTAAATTTCGAACGCTAAAAAAGTGATTGGTATAGTGCATTTATAGCCAGAAGCAAATGAGAAGAAATAAAAATTATAGCTTATTAATGTTTAGACCTCTAAAACTTTCTAATTATCTACCACGACACCACCAATTTTTGCACATCATCTTTATAGCCATTTAACGACATTGCCAATAAGTAGGTGCCATTTTTTAAGTGGCTAGTTTCAATTTTTAATTGGCTAAGTCCTTCTTGTAATGTAAATGTATTAATTTCTCTGCCTGCTATATCAAAAATATGTAATAAAGCATTATCAATGCCTGGTGGAATTATTACATCCACCAT
>JANOPQ010000134.1:0-2758 GCA_031421935.1 Bacteroidota bacterium
CCTCAGGATTATTAAATTTATAATTTCTGCTTATAGCTAATGCTTTTTACCAAAATTAATAAAAACTTTCTTTGTTAAAAAGAACCACGCGAAGGGATTGACTTCGCCAGTCGCTACGCTCTAGTCGCGCCGTAGCGGGGGTATCGCTTTTATTTTCTGTAAATTGTCGTTGGTGCTGATTGCGATTTCGCATAAAGAACGACATCCCCGATTGTCACTCTTTCAGGAGCATTTAATGCATAAACAATTATATCAGCTATATCTTCTGGTTGTAAAGGCTCAAAGCCCTCATATACTTTTTTAGCCCTTTCTTTATCTCCTTTAAATCTGACTTCTGAAAATTCAGTTTCTACTGCGCCTGGAGCTATATTTGTTATTTTAATTCCATGTTCCGTTAGGTCAAGTCTCATGCCTTCGCTAATTGCCTCTACAGCTTTTTTTGAAGCACAATAAACAGCTCCATTTACGTAGGTTTGTTTTCCAGCGACAGAACTTAAATTGATAATATGTCCTTTTCTTCGTTCCACCATTGTCGGGATGACCATTCTAGATACATACAATAACCCTTTAACATTACTATCAATCATTGCATCCCAATCATCTATAGCTCCTGCATCTATAGCCGAAAAGCCATGCGCATTGCCAGCGTTATTTACTAATACATCTATATTTTGCCATTCATTCGGCAATGAATTAAGTTGCATATCAACTTCTTTTCTATTGCGAACATCAAAAATCAAAGTGATCACTTTCACTGTTTTTGATAATTGATTTTTCAGGGCTTCTAATTTTTCTTTACGGCGCCCACATAAAATTAAATCATAACCATTTTCAGCTAATTTAATGGCTGTTGCTTTTCCTATTCCTGAACTTGCGCCTGTTACTAATGCTATTTTTGTCATTTTCTATTGATTATATTCTATTTTTAAAGTGATGCCCTCGCGCCCGTGCGAATACTTTCGCGTGGTGCTTCTTAATAAATGCCCCTAACGAAAGGATTTACTCCGTCGAATCTGCGATTTGCTACGCCAGTCGCTACGCTCTAGTCGCGCGGTAGCGGGGGGTTGTTGGTCTTGTTTTTGTCTTTACCTTTTTGATCGTCTGATGTTTCGCAGCAAGAGGAAATCGGAGCAAAGATATTTGTCATGGCTCAAAGTCGGGAGAATATGCGCAGCAGGAGCATTCCCCATAACTGTTCGGCGATCTAAACGCCTCACAAAACATTTCGACTTTCTATTTTAAAACTATTTTCTTGAGCGTCGCTCCCTTGTTAGTAGTGATCTTTACGAAATAGATTCCGCAAGCGTGTTGACCCAAATTAATTTGGGACTGGTTAGTGCTTTCCAGCAATGCGCCAGTGCTACTATAAATTTCAACTTGCTGTAAATTAGTTGCTTCAATTTTTATAAACCCTGATGTTGGGTTTGGATATACGACCATAGGCTCAGGTAAATTCGATGCTACGCTTAAAGGAAGTTCATTGTCTGTGAGCTCGCCGAATAGGGCGTCGCCGGCATCGTTGTAAATAATATTTTGTCCCGAGTTGTACGAGAACGGTCCGTCTATGCGGCCTGCATACGATATCTTTCTGTTTTTATAGTAAATCTGATTTGGAGAAATGGATGAATAAAATTTTTCTACCCATTTCACCTGTTGAAAAATATCTACTTTGGCAATAAATCCTGTTGTAGAATTTATTGTTACTGTGCCTGGGCTCATTCCCAAAGTTCCTCCAGTACACCATCCAGAGAGATAAGCGTCATTTAATTCATTAAAGGTGATTGTGTAAATCCTCAGCTGGTTGTTAGAAGGATAGGCGTGTTCTGTGATAACTGAACCATCACTATTATAAAATGCAACGAGCCCAGCGCTACCTGTTCCGCCACAAATTCCCATTATTCCCGAGTCGCTGATGTCTAACGACCTAGCAAATGACGAAATACTTTGTCCATCAAACACGTGTTTGACCCAATTTTGAGTCCCATCCGCGTTATAAGATAGAAGCACTAATGCTCTGTCTGATACGCCATTGGTGGGCATGGGTACGCCATCAAAATACACTAAACCTTCTCCCTTGCCTAAAACAATAATCTCATTGGTTTGCGGATTAACTTTGACGTCAATTCCATAAGCAAAAGTATTATGTGGCAAGCCACCCGCATGTTTTGCCCAAACGATTGTTCCGTTGGGTAGGTATTTTGCTACAAGCAAGTCAGAGGTGGTGCCTGAAGACGGGTTTGTCATCGTGATGGTTCCCCCTAGAGTTATTGATGAATCGAAACTTCCGGTCATATATAAGTTTCCACTTGAATCGGTCGTTATTCCGAGAAAATAGCTGGATGTCGACCCTGAGTCGTGCCAAATATAGTTTCCATTTGAATTTACTTTCAGCAGCACCGCTTCTCCGCTATATTGACCCGGAGAATCTATTCCGTCTAAAACTTGGCCGTCATAGGTAAAGTTGTTGCCACTTGATTGAAAAGTGAGATAAATATCCCCAAACGGATCAATATGTATATCGTGTGCCGAATCATAATAGGTTGAATCGTCGCCTCCAATCGATTTCATCCAAACCAACGTTTTGCTGGGGTCAAGTTTGGCAAAGAAAGCATCCCCCCAACCATTTGCGGTGTAATTAACGCCATTATATCCAAAAGTGTTTCCTGTGGAGTGACCAATGAAATAGGTATTTCCGAGCGCATCTATGACACTTTTTGTTCCGTATTCATATTGCACGCCCGTAACAGAAGCAGCCCAA
>JANOPQ010000135.1:0-4050 GCA_031421935.1 Bacteroidota bacterium
TCTTCTGTATTTTACTGGACAAACAAAATGATATATCAATACTGACACATTATGCGACTTATGAATATATTTACTACCGCTCATTCTCCAAATTTAATAAATACGCCGCAAGCGGCGGGGAATTAACCCTTAGAGATTAAAGTGAACACAATCAAATAATCCCTTCCTTCAATAAGTCGTGTAGATGTACAAATCCAACGAAGTTATCTCCTTCGCTCACGACCAATTGAGTGATATTATTGGATTTCATCAAGGCTAACGCTTCAACCGCCATTAGATCCCGAATTACTGTTTTAGGATTTTTGGTCATAATATCACTGGCTTTCAAGGTATCAAAATCGAATTTTTTCTGCATCATACGGCGCAAATCGCCATCTGTGATGATTCCCACTAATTTTCCAGCCTCAACGACAGCCGTTGCACCCAGTCGCTTAGAAGAAATTTCTAGAATCACCTCGTTTAATGGTGCATCAGGAGAAACGATTGGCTGTTCAATATTTGAAAGTAAATCTTCTACCTTCAAGTATAACCTCTTTCCTAAAGCTCCGCCAGGATGATATCGTGCAAAATCGGAAGCCGTAAATCCTTTCATTTCTAGTAAACAAACGGCTATTGCGTCACCCATAGCCAATTGAGCGGTGGTACTGCTGGTTGGCGCTAAATTATTTGGACAAGCTTCCTTCTTTACCTTAGTTGATAAAACAAAGTCGGCTTGAGTCGCCAAAAATGAATCCATCACACCTACCATGGCAATTAGTATATTTCCTCCACTTTTAATTAATGGGGCTAACACCTTGATTTCAGGAGTGTTTCCAGAATTAGAGATCAAAATAACACTGTCATTTCGCTGAATCATACCTAAATCACCGTGGATAGCATCAGCAGCATGCAAAAAAACGGCTGGAGTACCCGTAGAATTAAACGTAGCTACAATTTTATTGGCGATAATAGCGGATTTGCCAATTCCGCTTACGACCACTCTTCCGTTTGAAGCATGTATCAGCTTAATACAGGAAATAAAGTCATCATTCAACATATCCTTCAGCCCCAAAACAGAGTCGGCTTCAATTTGTAACGTTTCTTTTGCAAGAGAAATAATTTTTTGATCACTCAGCATATTATCCTTTATATTTGATAAAGTATTGCAAAGATCATTTTTTTACGCATAAATGAAATAGATTTCTTGTTTTATTAAATACAAAACAATATCTTCACCTAACGAGTAGTTAAATCAGACCGTGGCTTAGGGTGAATTCAACATGAAACGTAATATTTTCATGAAAATTATACTACGAGCAAGAGTAAAAAATTGTAAATTTGCAATCCTTAATTTCCAATGAAACATGTTAGTTGAAGAAAACACGCTGAATGAAGCGTTAAATAAATATTTTGGGTATGACCAGTTTAAAGGTGCACAAGAAGAAGTAATTCGGAATGTACTTGCAGGCAAAAACACGTTTGTGATTATGCCCACAGGTGGTGGAAAATCGATGTGCTATCAATTACCTGCTTTAATGAGCAAAGGTACTGCTATCATTATTTCTCCATTAATTGCCTTGATGAAAAACCAGGTGGATGCCATTCGCGGATTTAATACCGATGATGGTGTTGCTCATTTTTTAAATTCATCATTGAATAAAGCAGAAATCACACGTGTAAAACAAGATATTACTAATGGTAATACGAAGTTGTTATATGTGGCTCCTGAATCATTAACCAAAGAAGAGAATATTAAATTTTTAAAAGAAGTAAATATTTCATTCTTCGCTATTGATGAAGCACATTGTATTTCTGAATGGGGACATGATTTCCGACCAGAGTATCGTCGCCTTCGTTCGATCATCGAGCAAATTGGCGAAGTGCCCATCATTGCACTAACGGCTACCGCTACCGAAAAAGTGCAAGCTGATATTCAAAAGAATTTAGGAATGATGGATGCACAAGTTTTTAAAGCTTCCTTTAATCGTCCAAATTTATATTACGAAATACGTCCGAAGGTTAACGTACTAAAAGAAATTATAAAGTTTGTAAAGCAACATACTGGTAAATCAGGAATCATCTATTGCTTAAGTCGTAAAAAGGTAGAAGAAGTTGCACAAACATTAACGGTGAATGGTATTAAAGCACTTCCCTATCATGCAGGATTAGATGCTGGTACGCGAGCTTCTACGCAAGATAAATTTTTAATGGAAGAGATGGATGTGATCGTAGCTACTATTGCATTCGGAATGGGAATTGATAAACCCGATGTTCGTTTTGTAATTCATCATGATATTCCAAAAAGTTTAGAAGGATATTACCAAGAGACAGGACGTGCAGGACGAGATGGTCGCGAAGGCAGATGTGTTACTTTTTACAGTTACAAAGACATTGAGAAGCTAGAGAAATTTATGAAAGGTAAACCTGTTGCGGAACAAGAAATTGGAAAGCAACTTTTATCTGAAACAGTAGGTTATGCTGAAACATCAGTTTGTAGAAGAAGAGTTTTATTAAATTATTTTGGAGAGAAGTACGAAAGTGATAATTGCAATAGTTGTGATAATTGCTTGCATCCAAAACCATTGATTGAAGCACAAGATGAAATGTCGTTGTTGCTCGAGACGATTTTAGCGGTAAAAGAAAAACACCAAGCAGAACATATTGTAAATATTCTCATCGGACAACTTGATCAGCAAGTAAAAAATTACAAGCATAATGTATTGGAAGTTTTTGCAGAAGGTGTTGAACAAGGAGAACGTTTTTGGACGACATTAATTCGTCAATCCATTCTTGCAGGTTTATTAACCAAGGATATTGATAATTACGGTTTATTGAAAGTGAGTGATGAGGGACAAGCGTTTTTAAAAAATCCAACCTCTTTCAAAATTGCCATCGACTCTAAATTTGAAGATGCCGATGCTGATGAAGATGATGAAACCGGAGCTGGTGGTGGCGGTGCTGCGGATGAGCAACTTTTTGAAATGCTCAAAACATTACGTAAGAATGTTGCAAAACAAAAAAATCTTCCTCCATTTGTAGTCTTCCAAGATCCTTCTTTAGAAGAGATGGCCACGAATTATCCGATCACCATTGATGAACTAAAAAACATCACGGGTGTAGGAAATGGAAAAGCGACGAAGTACGGAAAGCCCTTTATTGATCTCATCAAAAAGTATGTTGAGGAGAATGAGATTGAGCGTCCCGATGATATGGTAGTGAAGAGTGTTGTAAACAAAAGCGGCTTGAAAGTGCATATCATTCAAAACATCGACAGAAGAATTTCTTTAGATGACATGGCGAAATCGAAAGGGTTGAAGTTAGAAGATATCATTGGTGAAATTGAAAGTATTGTTGCTTCCGGAACACGTGTAGATATTCAGTATTACATCAACGAGGTGATTGATGAAGAACGTCAAGACGAAGTATTCGATTATTTCCGTACTGCAGAAAACGATACCATAGAAGCAGCCATCAATGAGATGGGAGAGAATGAATATACAGTAGATGAAATTCGGTTGATACGGATTAAGTTTATGTCGGAGGTAGCTAATTAGGATACGAATTACGAATCGATACGAATGTCCGAATTACGAATACGCTAATCCGCTAATTCGCTAATTTACCAAAATCAGGTTGCGAACTAGGTTACGAATTACGAATCGATACGAATGTACGAATTACGAATTGCACGTATACACTAATTCGCGGAAACGGAGATAGCTAATTAGGGCAAGAAAAAGTATCTTTAAGAAAGTAAAATCCCGATCGCTATCTAGAACGTTTGACGCGAAATGCGAATAAGCTCGAAATGCGAAAATTGTTGGACACTATTACAATAGTAAACGACTACGCTCTCGTCGAAGTCTTGCGGAAGCAATTTTGTATTTACAATCTCAATAATTAAGAAGAGACCAATTCGCATCCCGATAGCTATCAACGATTTTATTAGCCCTATTCATTTTAGTATTATTTAAATCTAAATTCTAATTCATAATCAAGTAGCCATGGGATTTTGGGGCATATCCCTTCTTTGGTTAATTGATTAGAGATGTCTGAATAGTGATTTTGAAG
>JANOPQ010000136.1:0-23544 GCA_031421935.1 Bacteroidota bacterium
GCAAAAAAATTGATGGACGAAAATTCCATCGCCGCAAAACAAGTTAACCCAACAGGGAAGGATGGTCGCATTACGAAAGGCGATGTGCTTGAAACCATAAGTAAAGGTCCTGTCACTTCAGAAAATTCATCGGAACAAACCATCACTGAAAAGAGTGGTGAAGTGAGTCGCGAAATGCGCAAAGAGAAGATGAGTATGTTGCGCAAAAAAGTTGCACAGCGTTTAGTTGCTGTGAAGCAAGAGACTGCCATGCTTACTACTTTTAACGAAGTGGACATGACGGCCATCATGGAAGTGCGTAAGTTGTATAAAGATAAATTTAAAGAGAAGCATGGAGTAGGATTAGGCTTCATGAGTTTTTTCACGAAAGCAGTTTGTGAAGCGTTGAAAGAGTTTCCTTATGTGAATGCACAAATCGACGGCGATGAAATGATCTTACACGAATATTGTGATATCGGTATTGCGGTTAGTGCGCCCAAAGGATTAATGGTGCCCGTTATACGCAACGCAGAAAGTTTGAGCTTAGCCAAAATTGAATCGACCATCATTGAATTAGCTACTAAAGCACGCGACGGAAAATTATCCATCGAAGAAATGACTGGCGGAACATTTACCATTACTAACGGCGGCGTGTTCGGCTCGATGATGTCGACCCCCATCATTAACCCACCACAAAGCGCCATTTTAGGAATGCATAACATTATCGAACGTCCAATGGCCATAAGTGGCAAAGTAGAAATTCGTCCTATGATGTATGTCGCACTTTCATATGATCATCGTATCATAGATGGTAAAGATTCCGTTGGATTTTTAGTTCGTGTAAAACAAATGCTCGAAGAACCCATCAAACTCTTGACAGCAGGAAAAGATCCGATAAAGATTCTACTCCAGCTATAGGAATTGGCAATCCCGATAGCTATCGGGAGGGAAGTTGGTAATCCCGATTGCTATCGGGAGGCAAATTTTTCGCTGCGAACGTTGCTAAACGCGGCTAACGCTGCGTTTAAATTCTGAGTTTTGAATTGGAGCAAATTAACTACTCAGAAATCGCCACCACTTCTTCCACTCCAGGAACCATCTGCTTCAACAAATTTTCTATTCCTGATTTTAATGTAATCGTCGAAGAAGGACATCCACTACACGCTCCTTTTAACACTACACTCACCACACCATTTTTATACGAACGGAAATGAATCGCTCCTCCATCACCTTCTACTGCCGGACGAATGTATTCATCCAACAACTCCATAATTTTCTTTTCCGCTTCAGGATCAGGTTCAGAGTCGATTTGTGTTCGCGCAGGTTTTTCTTCTGCTTTCACTTCAGGCGTTACAACTTTTGGTTTTTTGTTTGGGATATGATTTTCATCAAATGGTGAATTCAAAAACAATTTTTCATCCGACATCAAAAATCCACGAATAAACTCGCGAAGAATATTACTGATGTCGAACCAATCCACTTCAGTGTCTTTGTTGATGGTCACAAAATTGGTATTGATAAAAACTTTATTCACACCACTAAAAGCAAACAGTTGCGCCGCTAACGGACAATTCGTGGTTTCAACGGGGTGGTTGTATTCTACGCTTCCGCCTTCCAATAACATCACATCGGCAACAAACTTTAAGCTATTAGGATTGGGAGTCAGCTCCGCATATACGTTGATGGGTCGAGTGGTATTCATGTTTTGCAAAGATACGGGATCAAGGTTAGAATTAGATTCAATTTTAAGGTAGTATATTGTATTTTTGCCTCCAGCTTACGATTCTAATTGTAGCTGAATAGAATGCAGCAAAAAATAGATTTCCTTATTATAGGGTCAGGAATAGCGGGACTCAGCTATGCGCTTAAAGTGGCGAATCATGGTAAGGTCTTGGTAATCACGAAGGCGAACCGCGACGAAACCAATACCAAGTATGCGCAAGGTGGTATTGCCGCCGTTACTTATGCGCCCGATTCCATCGAAAAACATATTGCCGATACGCTCGATGCAGGCGATGGAATTTGTGATGAACATATTGTTCGAATGGTGATCACAGAAGGTGTAGAGCGAATTGAAGAGTTAATTCATTGGGGAACTGATTTCGATAAGAATGAAGAAGGTGCTTTTGACCTTGCGCGCGAAGGCGGACACAGCGAAAATCGCATCTTACATCACAAAGACCGCACAGGGGCAGAAATCGAACGAACTTTACTCGAACAGATCAATAATCATCCAAACATTGAATTGCATACTCACCTTTTTGCTTTAGATCTGATTACACAACATCACTTAGGACAAGAAGTCACACGCAGCTCCGGCGGAATTGAATGTTACGGTGTGTACGCGCTGAATTTGAAAACAAATAAAGTAGAGACAATACAATCGAAAATTACTTTAGTAGCTACAGGTGGGGCCGGACAATTATATCGCACCACCACCAATCCAAAAATTGCGACGGGCGATGGTGTAGCCATGGTGTACAGAGCGAAGGGAACGGTGCGCGACATGGAATTTATTCAATTTCATCCGACAGGTTTGTATCATCCAACGGAGAGTCCGTGTTTCTTGATTTCTGAAGCCGTAAGAGGAGCAGGAGCCATACTTCGCACTAAAGATGGAGATGAATTTATGCAACATTACGACGAACGCGCATCCTTAGCACCTCGTGATATTGTAGCACGCGCCATCGACAATGAAATAAAAAAGAGTGGTATTGAATTTGTTTTTCTCGACTGTACCATGATCGATAAATCGCATTTTGAAACGCATTTTCCAACCATCTTGAGAAAGTGTTTAAGTATGGGAATTGATCCTGCAAAAGATTTTATTCCAGTAGCACCTGCCGCACATTATTTATGTGGAGGAATTAGTGTAGATGAGAATGCATGTAGCGATATAAAAAATTTATATGCTGCCGGAGAATGTGCTCGCACCGGATTACATGGTGGAAATCGATTGGCTTCAAATTCATTGTTGGAAGCCCTGGTTTTTTCGCATCGTGCGTATAGGCATGGCGTTAGTGCTGTTACTGGAATTGATTTCATAGAAAATATTCCCGATTGGAACGCAGAAGGAACAACTGCGCCTAAGGAAATGATTTTAATTACAGAGAATAGACGAGAACTACAATCACTCATGACCAATTACGTGGGCATTGTACGAAATAATACACGACTCAAGCGCGCCCTCGACCGACTCCGTATCATCTATGGAGAAACTGAAGCATTGTATGAGCGCACCATTGTATCGCCTGCATTGTGCGAACTGCGCAACATGATTAATTTATCGTACCTCGTTGTTAAAGCGGCCATGGCGCGTACCGAAAATAGAGGTCTTCATTACAATTCGGATTTGGTAGATTCGAATCCGAAGAAATAAAATCAATGAGCGTGTACCCATGTTTTTCCATCACAGATGATACTTCTTTTCAAGAGGTTGCTTTACAAATTTTTAAAGATCAATCGCAACATGTTCAAGTATATCGTGAGTACTTAGATGCCATAAAAGTAAATCCACTAACGGTAGGCAGATGGGAAGATATTCCGTATTTGCCCATCGAGTTTTTTAGAACTCGAGAAGTCATCAAGGATGGACTTAACGCGCAAGTAATTTTTAAGAGCAGTGGAAGCACATCGGCACAGTCATCGAAACATTTTGTGGCGGATATTCAATGTTATAAAAGAAGTTTCATGCAAGGATTCGAAAATCGATATGGATCAATTTCACAGTATACATTGCTTGCTTTGTTGCCTTCGTATTTGCAGAAAGGAGATTCATCATTAGTCTACATGACCGACCATCTCATCCAAGAAAGTAAAAATTCCTTCAGCGGTTTTTACCTCGACGATTATATTTCTTTATCGAAAGCATTAAACACACTAAAAGACCATCGGCACAAAACGATTTTATTAGGTGTGAGCTATGCCTTACTCGATTTAGCAGAACAGTTTCCCATGCAATTCCCAGAACTAATCATCATGGAAACAGGCGGAGTGAAAGGAAGAAGAAAAGAGTTGGTAAAAGAAGAGCTGCATGAAATTTTGAAATCAGGTTTTGGAGTAGAAAATATACATTCGGAGTATGGTATGACGGAATTATTGTCGCAAGCCTATTCATCGGGAGAAGGAATTTATCATTGTCCGCTGTGGATGAAAGTGCGCATCCGTGAAATGAACGATCCCTTCCATTTTGTTGATCACGGAAAAACAGGCGGCGTTTGCGTGACTGATTTAGCCAATCAGAATTCCTGCGCTTTCATCGCAACCCAGGATTTAGGGCGATTACACCCCAACGGAAGCTTCGAAATATTGGGTCGTTTTGACGATGCAGAGGCTCGCGGGTGTAATTTATTGGTCGATTTTTGACGGATTAGGAAGATGGATTCGCCCTTTAATTCTGCCATTTGTCCCCTATAATCGAGTATTTACCAAGAATTCTACTTGATTTGAATAAGGTTTGATCCATTTCCTGTGTATAGTATGTAGATTTGCCTACACAATTACAATTACCTACAAAACAATAATATTCTTTTAAATGGCCATCGGCTACTCGCGTTACTTAAAAGCGATCTACTTGTTTATAGATTTTGTTCTGCTGAACTTGGTGTTCTGTGGAATAAGTTTCTACTACAAGTGGCCTAACCTTACCGCAGATCCTCATTTTCTAGCCCAATTTTTATATATCAATTTGTTTTGGTCTGTCACCATTTCATTTATTCGTGTTCATGAAATTGATCGTGGATTGCGATTCGAACAATTATTTACACAGTACTTAAGAGCATATGGTTTATTTAGTATTTTACTCGTAGTATTTCTTTATTTTTTAGATGAGTTTTTTATTCCAGTATTTCATGTTGAACTAAAAATTGCGGTTTGGGGTGGTGTATTCCTTCTGTGGAGATCGGTCATGGGATTCTTCATAAATTTCTTGCGAAGAAGAGGTATGAACTACCGTAAAGTTATTATAGTTGGCAACGGACATCCTGCAAAAGAGATGATGAAATTCTTTGAGAATCACCCCGAGATTGGTTACCATCTGAAAGGTGTTTTTTGTGAACCTACTAGTTTGCTGGAACCTGATCAAATTACCGGAGTAATACAAGATGCGAAGAAGTATTCGTTAGAAAATAAAATTGATGAAATCTATTGTTCGCTCTCTGGATTGCAAGCAGAGCAAGTAACCGAATTGATGAATTTTGCCGATAATAATATGATTCGTTTTAAAGTGATTCCCGATTTCCGTGGATTCTTAAACCGACGCATCAAAATTGATTTCTACGATTTGGTTCCTGTACTGAGTATGCGCAACGAACCTTTGCAAAATACTTTCAATCGAATTATTAAGAGAGGTTTCGACATTGTTTTTTCAGCTATCGTATTAATTTTAATATCGCCCATTGCGTTTTTAATTTTCACACCGCTCATCAAACTTAGCTCGAAAGGTCCTGTGTTTTTTAAGCAATTGCGTTCGGGACGAAATAATGAAGAATTTTATTGTTACAAGTTCCGTACGATGCATGTGAACGATGAAGCCGATTCGAAACAAGCTCATAAAGGAGATGTGCGCATCACTAAAATTGGTGCGTTCCTTCGCAAAACCAGTCTCGACGAATTACCGCAGTTTTATAATGCTCTTATTGGAAATATGTCGGTGGTGGGTCCGCGCCCGCATATGTTGAAGCATACAGAAGAATACGCGAAGCTAGTTGACAAATTCATGGTGCGTCAATTGGTAAAACCAGGCGTTACAGGATGGGCACAAGTGCATGGACTCCGTGGCGATACCCGTGATAATACGCTTATGGAAAAGAGAGTGGAGTATGATGTTTGGTACTTGGAAAATTGGTCACCACTTTTAGATATTAAGATTGTAATCATTACTGCATGGCAAGTAATTTCCGGGAAGCACACGGGGGAATAATTAAGGTTACGAATTACGAATCGATACGAATGTACGAATTACGAATCGAAACGAATTTACGGATACGCGAATGAACACGAAATGCGAAAATAAGCGGAATTTTTACACTACTCGAAAACACCCTTCTAGTCTATAGCTTGCAGCTTGAAGATTGCATTCGAAGTATAATTAATAATTGCAGAATAAATATTATATAACTTGCCAATCCACCAATCCACCAATCCACCAATTCAATCTGTATCAGCCCAACAAATAATATGAAACTATAATTTCTATCATACCGAAATCATATTTCTCCCTTTTTCCTTGATCCTTGCGGCTGTATCTTCTACTTTTGCGCCTCCATGGACCAGCACATACTTCTTGAACGCCCTAATACGCTGACTACCAAGATTTCAGATTACGCTGCATTCGGAAAAATGCGCTTGGCTTCTTTGGTGGTTTTTTCAGCTGCCATGGCTTTTTTAACAGCTCCTGGACCTATCAATTGGACGTCGTTTATTATGTTGATTGTGGGTGGCGTGTTTACCACCGCTTCTGCAAACGGATTTAATCAGGTCATCGAGCGCGATTTAGATAAATTGATGACACGAACCGCCTCTCGTCCCATCCCCGAAGGTCGTATGTCAGCTCAGGAAGGATTAATTGCCGCTACGGTTTTTGGACTCATAGGTGTGTTTACGCTAACCTATTACTTGAATGTAACTTGCGGTGTTTTAGGATTGTTGTCTATTGTCCTTTACACATTGGCTTATACTCCCATGAAGCGTCGTTCCCCTTTTGCGGTTTTTGTGGGTGCCATTCCAGGTGCTATTCCTCCTCTTCTTGGATGGGTGGCTGCAACTGGCGAATTCGGTATTGGAGCCTGGTTATTATTCAGCATTCAGTTTTTATGGCAGTTTCCGCATTTTTGGGCAATTGCTTGGGTGCTCGATGATGATTACAAGAAAGCAGGATTTAAAATGCTGCCCAGCGGAGAGCGCGATCGTGACTCGGCTCGACAAGTATTGCTTTACACTGTATCTTTGATTCCGCTCTGTATCATGCCCTATATTTTTGGTATTACATCTTGGATAGCTGTCGTGATGATGGCTGCAGTGAGTATCTACTTTTTATTTCTTGCTTATCGATTGTACGATCGGTGCGATGTACTATCAGCAAGAAAACTAATGTTCGGTTCATTTGTTTATTTACCCATCGTGCAAATCGCATTGGTGATTGATAAAGTTTGATAATTATGGAAATGGTAATTGAAAATCAGCCTCAAGAGAAACCAAAAATAGCAACCGAAAAAGTGTTGCTGGCAATTGGGATAGGCAGTATAGTGATGCTCTTCGCGGGATTAACCTCTGGGTACATCGTTCGACAAGCTGAAGGGAATTGGAAATTCTTTGAGCTGCCTTCGGTATTTTACGTTTCTTCCATCATTATTCTTATAAGCAGTTTCACTATGCAGATGGCAATTCGAGCGGTGAAAAAGGATGATCTTGCTCAGGTTAAAACATTTCTCCTTGTTACCTTGGGTCTGGGATTGGCGTTTGTGTTTTCACAGTTCTTAGGATGGAATGAATTGGTTAAAAATGATGTTTACTTCGCGGATAAGTTAACTCCTTCGGGTTCATTTTTCTATGTAATTACCGGATTGCACCTTGCTCACCTTGCTTTTGGCTTGTTGGGATTAATCATTACAGGTTCAAAATCAATTCGTGAACGTTACAGTTCAAAAAATTATCTAGGAATTTCACTTTGTGCTATATATTGGCACTTTCTCGGAGGCCTTTGGATATATTTATTTGTATTTTTGGCCATCTATAGATAATCAAACAATCTTAATTCTGATTTAAAGTATGGCTGCAGAAGCTACAGTGAAACAAGAAACTCAATCCACTAGTATGTGGAAGGGTGGTAAATCTCCGTTCAACGTGAGTTGGGGAAAAATGATGATGTGGTTTTTCCTTGTATCCGATGCATTTACATTCTCCACTTTAATCCTTGCTTATGGTACTATGCGTCATCGCTTTGCCGAAGTATGGCCAAAGGCAAATGATGTGTTTACGCATTTCCCATTCTATGATGGACATATTCCATTAGCGTACGTAGCCTTAATGACCTTTATCCTCATCATGAGTTCGGTGACGATGGTTTTAGCGGTGGATGCAGGTCATCGCCGTGATAACAATGGTGTTGCTTTGTGGATGATTCTAACTATTGTAGGTGGATTCATGTTCTTAGGTTCTCAAGCTTGGGAGTGGTATCACTTCATTCATGGTACACCAGCAGGTGCTTATGTAATGCCGAATGGAGATGTATATAAAGTAGCTGAAAATGCTTACCATTTACACCATTTAAATCCACCGAATGATGCCTTGGTTTCTCCATTACATCAAGTAGTGAGCGACAAAGCCGTTATCGCCGATATTAAATCCAAAGCAGAACATATTCATGGAGCCAACCTTACTCGTAATGAGTACGGACATCCGCTCTTCGCCGATTTCTTCTTCTTCATTACTGGTTTCCATGGATTCCACGTATTCTCTGGTGTGATCATTAATATTATCATCTTCTTAAATGTCATTGCAGGAGTTTATAAACGCCGTGGACATTATGAGCATATTGAAAAAACCGGTCTCTACTGGCATTTTGTAGATTTAGTATGGGTATTCGTCTTTACATTCTTCTATCTAGTATAATTATTAGCGTCAGATAAGCATTATGGCCGATCACAAAAATGAAACGCACGGATATTACACGGGCGACATACACAACCAATTCGTTGTTGAGCATCACGATCCGAAGAGTAAGAAAGTAATTTGGAAAACATTCTGGATTCTACTTTTGATTACGGTTTTCGAAGTAGGTATTGCCTTTGCACCTATTGCACATGATGTTTTAGTTGCAATATTTATAATACTTACTATTGTGAAAGCGTATTTCATTATCGCTTTCTTTATGCATCTTAAGCACGAGGAAAAAAGTTTTGGATACACCATCATTCTACCATTCATTCTAATTGTTTTCTTTATTGGTATGTTAATTACCGAAGGAAATTATATCAGTATGATGGGAGGACTCTTCAAGTAAATCATCTTGAAAAAAAAGATTGTTCTCCTTTTGTTTTTTGTGGTTCCAATAGTTGCCTATTTGGTACTACGAACTGGAAAAAATGATTACAAACAATTGGAAATATTAGGTCCGAAAGAACCCATCAAAAAAACCATTAACGGAAAGGAAGTGATCGATACACTTTATCATACCGTTGGTGGTTTTTCTTTTTATGATCAAGATAGCGTTCTCGTAACGGAGAAGGTGACGGATGGAAGTATTTATGTAGTCGATTTTTTCTTCTCTACCTGTAAAACCATCTGCCCAAAAATGTCGAACCAACTCATGCGCGTTCAACATAATTTTAAAACCGATGCAGATGTAAAAATTTTATCGTTTACGGTAGATCCCTTAAATGATACGCCTTCACAATTGAAAAAGTATGCTACGAAGCATAATGCCATCCCCGGAAAATGGTACTTCCTTACAGGTGATAAAGTAAAAATTTATTCAATCGCAAAGGAAAGTTATTTCTTAACGGCCATGGAAGATTCAGCCATGGAGGAAGGGTTTTTGCATTCCGAACAAATGGTATTGGTAGATAAAGAGAAACGCATTCGCGGATTTTATGATGGTACCGATATTTTTGAAGTGAAGAAATTAATTGAAGATATTGCTACGCTAAAAGTGGCGTATGCAAGTGAACAAAATGAGGAGAAGTAATCATGTCAGTACAATTACAAAGCAAGGAAAAGTTCGTTTTTAGAATCATTGTAGCGCTGTCAAGCGTTGTTTTTTTATTGGTGCTGATACTGGATAGTAAAATACTTCCGCGCCCTCAACCTATGCCTTCTTTCGCTAAGTATTTGCCTTTGCTGAATGCTATTATCAATGGTACCTGTGCCGTTTTGTTATTGCTTTCCTTAAAAGCAATTTTAGCAAAAAATGTACAGCGCCATAAAAAAATTAATATTTTGACATTTGTATTATCTACTATTTTCTTGTTGAGCTATGTCACCTACCATTGGTTGAGTGAGGAAACAAAATTTCCATTAGACAATCCCATGCGTCCATTGTATTTAGGAATCTTAATATCGCATATCATTTTGGCAGCTATCGTTCTTCCGATGATTTTGTTGTCATTTTGGTACGGTTTGAGTAACCAAGTGCAAAAACATCGCAAATTAGTTCGATTTACCTTTCCAATTTGGCTATATGTAACTATTACAGGGGTAGTGGTTTATCTGATGATTTCGCCTTATTATAATTTTTAAATAGCGTTAAATTTCCACAAATTGGTATCTTTGTCCTTCTCTTACTCATCACACATGAAAAAATTAAGAATTCTGTTTTTTGTTTTTGCCTTGATGCTTGTACACGAAGCTATGAACGCACAGTGTTCAATGTGTCGACGTGTAGCGGAAACTAATTTGGAGTCGGGAGAGAAAAAGGGTCGTGGACTCAATACCGGAATTTTGTATTTAATGTCGGTGCCTTATTTGATGGGTGGTGTAGCTTGCTATATGTGGTGGAAGAACAATAAGAAGAAAGGATAATCCATCAAAAAAAATTATTGTATTTATTTTATTGCGATTCGTCCTGCGATGATTCTTGATTTGATACATCTGCTTGTTTGGGAGAAATTGTAATCGGAATCTCAGTATGACGAATTAATCCGCCTAAATATCCAGTTCTTATCATTGCCGTGGCAACTATTAATGATATCACAAAACTAATTTTCGTTGCCAACAAGATATCGCTTCCCATTTTGTGTAATGATAATGCAGCGAGTGAAATCACTCCTAAGCCAATCATCAACCAAAAAGCATACTCAGCTGCTTCTTCGTGCTCATATATAGAAGATTCACTGATGCCAGCCATCTCTTCTAACTTATGTTCTGCTTCTTCACCTGTGTTCATTACTAAAGGCGATAACGCAGCAAGAACCACCCAAAGTACAAGCACGGTACGTTGTAAGTTTTTTTCCTTCTTTACTAATGCAAATAACATGATGAAAGTTCCAATGATAGTCCCAACAATTGGAAAATGATTGATGAGTAAATGTACATGAGCTAAATCCATATTCATAAGAATTAAAAGTGCAGACTAAAAATAGTTATATTTTTTAAAGTGGAGGTTGAAGTGAGTTGAAATTAAATGAAATTCATCATTTTTTAAAGTTAAATTGATATTTTAGCATATGAAACCTCATCCGCTAACAACAAAAATAATAAAAACTTTCAATATCCATTTGGATGATGAGTTGGCCATCGGAATGAAGGCCTATATGAAAGGCCACTTTGACTATTTGGGAATAAAAAGTCCGGTGCGCACCGAAATTTTAAAACCATTTTTGCCTGAATTGAAAGAATTGGAAACGAAAGAATGGATGACGGTTGTTGATCAATTATGGAATCAAAAGTTTAGAGAGTTTCATTATGCAGCAATGGTATTTACCCATAAAAAAATTAAAGATTTACAACCCGAACATCTTCCCTTTTTAGAAAGAATGATCACTGAAAAATCGTGGTGGGATACAGTCGATATGGTGGCAAGTAATTTAATAGGTGAGTATTTTAAAAAATATCCAGAAAAAATTTCGGGTGCAATTTCTCTTTGGACCAAGACCGATAATTTTTGGTTGCATCGCACTTGCATCATCTTTCAACTCAAGTATGGCGACAGTACCGATCAAAAATTATTATTTGAACTATGCACGAAGTTTGCAAAAGAGAATGAATTTTTTATTCGAAAAGCCATCGGATGGGCTTTACGTCAATACAGTAAATTTAATCCGAAAGCGGTGGAGGCATTCATCCAAAAGCAAAAACTCAGTCCATTAAGTATAAGAGAAGCTTCCAAGTACTTGTAAGTGTTTTAAGTGCCTTGAATGATAAAGATCAGATGCGCCCATCTCCCCTTAACCCGTTAAAAATCAGAGAGCAAAATCTGCAAATAAAATGTTTCATCCACTTTCATCTTGCTTAGTACCTATGATCCTTTGTATCTTTGCGCTCCATGATTCTGTACAATAAATACGATAAAGTAACTTTGCGTAAAAAGTTCGAAGCGGAAACGTTTAAGCGCATCACGCTTTCCTTTTATCGTTATGTGATCATTGATGATGTTGAATCGTATCGCGACGATTTGTATTTACGCCTTGATGCGTTAGGAATTTTAGGTAGAGTGTATGTTGCGCGTGAAGGTATCAATGCACAGATTAATGTTCCCGAAAATAATTTTGATGCGTTCAAAAATTTATTAGAAAGCGATTTGCATTTAAAAGCAATGCCATTAAAAATTGCAGTGGAGGATGATGGAAAATCTTTTATAAAATTGATTGTTCGCATTCGAAAAAAGATTGTTGCCGATGGATTAGCCGATGATGCTTTTGATGTGACCAATGTAGGAAAGCATCTCAATGCAAAAGAATTTAATGAAGCATTGGAATTGCCCGATACGATTGTGATCGATATGCGCAATCATTATGAGAGTGAAGTAGGACATTTTTTAGGCGCATTACGACCTGAAGTAGATACTTTTCGTGAGGAGTTGGAAAAGTCGGTGGAGATGGTCGCTGATAAAAAAGATAAAAAGATTTTATTGTATTGTACTGGTGGTATCCGATGCGAAAAAGCAAGTGCGTGGTTTAAGCATCACGGTTTTGAAGATGTAAATCAATTGCACGGTGGAATTATTCAGTATGCAAGAGAAATAAAAGAACAAGGATTACAACCAAAGTTTGTAGGTAAGAATTTTGTGTTTGATGAACGTTTAGGTGAACGAATTACGGAAGATGTGATCAGTGAATGTCATCAGTGTGGTGCGAAGTGCGATAACCATGTGAATTGTAAAAACGACGATTGTCATTTGCTCTTTATTCAATGTGATGCATGTTCAGAAAAGATGCAAGGATGCTGTACCCGCGACTGTCAGCAGATTTATAATTTGCCCATTGATGAACAACGTAAACTCCGAAAAGGTCGAAAAAAGACCGATACTTTGTCCGTTTATCGCTCTCGATTGCGCCCCGATTTGCGACAAATCATAAAAGAAGAAGTGAATCAAGAAAATATTGATTCTTAATATATTTAAAATCAGTTGTTTGCATTTAAAGAAGGAACACTGGCTTGTTTTCGCCATTTTTTGTTTCTTTAATGTCAATAACTTACGTAAATTGCTTAAACAGGCATCTTGAGTTGCCTGTATATTTGCTTAAGTTTTTTAACCGCCAATTGAATATGGAAAAGAGATGGGTAATTAAATCTCAGGGTGATCCGGAAATTGCGAGTCGACTGGCTGCTGATTTACGCATTAATCCAATTTTAATTAATTTGTTGCTCCAACGTGGCATTTCAACGTACGACGAAGCAAAAAGATTTTTTCGACCATCACTAGAGGATTTACATGATCCATTTTTGATGAAAGATATGGACGTAGCGATTGAAAGAATAGGTGAGGCCCTGGCGAAGAAAGAACATATTCTTGTATATGGTGATTATGATGTAGACGGCACAACAGCCGTTTCTTTAGTTTATACGTTTTTGAAATCGCTCTCTGGAAATATTCACTACTATATTCCCGATCGTTACAAAGAAGGATACGGAATTTCTACACAGGGAATTGATTGGGCAAAGGAGAATGGATATTCATTAATTATTGCGCTCGATTGCGGTATCAAGAGCATTGATAAAATTGATTATGCCAATGAAAAAGGTGTCGATTTTATTATTTGTGATCACCATCGTCCAGGAAGTGAATTGCCAAAAGCAGTAGCAGTATTAGATCCAAAGCGTATCGATTGTAATTATCCGTATAAAGAATTATCGGGTTGTGGCGTAGGATTTAAATTGATTCAAGCTTTTGCACAATTAAATGAAATGCCGTTTTCTCAGTTAGAACAATACCTCGATTTAGTAGCCATTAGTATTGCAGCTGATATTGTTCCCATCACAGGTGAAAATCGTGTATTAGCCTTTTTTGGATTGCAACAATTAAATAGAGATCCTCGTCCAGGTATTAAAGCGATTCTTGAGTTGAGTGGAATGAAAAAGGAATTGGTGATTAACGATATCGTTTTTGGAATTGCACCTCGTATCAACGCAGCAGGAAGAATTGAACACGGAGCAAAAGCCGTGGAATTAATGATTCAAAAGCAAGAAGATCTCGCCAATTTTTTAGGTGATGGTATCGATGAGCAAAATACTACTCGTAAAGGATTGGATGCACTCATCACCGATCAAGCATTGCAACAAATTATAGATGATAAGGATTTTCATTCTCGAAAATCAACCGTTGTATATAATCCTGAGTGGCATAAAGGGGTGATTGGAATTGTAGCTTCCCGACTAACGGATAAGTATTACCGCCCAACGATTGTGCTGACGAAAAGTAATGGTCATGTGAGCGGTTCAGCTCGATCCGTAAAAGATTTTGATGTGTATAATGCCATAGAGAGTTGTGCTGATTTATTAGATCAATTCGGCGGACATATGTACGCTGCTGGATTAACCATGAAAGAGGAAAATGTTCCTGCCTTTATTCAACGTTTCGAAGAAGTTGTGCAGAATACCATTGAAGATCGAATGCTGGTTCGTGAAATTGAAATTGATGCAGAGTTAAATCTACAAGACATCACTCCTCAGTTTTATCGCATCTTAAATCAGTTTGCGCCTTTCGGTCCAGGAAATATGTCACCCATTTTTAAGGTGAGTGGTGTACGTGATAATGGACGAGGAAAAGTGGTTGGCAACAATCATCTTAAATTAAGTTTAGAGCAAAGAGAAATTCATTCGGGAATGTTTGATGGAATTGCATTTCAGTTAGGCCATCATCATCCGCAAGTGGAGCAAAGGCAAAGTTTTGACATCGTTTGTCACGTAGAAGAAAATACCTACAACGGAAGAACCTCTCTTCAATTAAATATTAAGGATTTGAAATTTTCTACATTGAAAGAATTGCAAACTTCGTAGATTTTGTAAATCGATTCCATTTAGATTCCCTATTCATTTAAAATTATTAGAGCTATTTACTTCTTTTTCGTAATTTTGATAGTATCATATGATACTATCAAATGAAGCATTGCGAGAAAATTTTGTTAATAAAACTTTGTTGTATTCTTCGACCTTCGAATGAAACTTAAGCATATCTCAGTCTTAGCGAACTTAAAATAGCGCAGCCTTTGCGCCTTAGCGACTCTGCGAGAAATATTAGCGCCGCGCAGCCTTTGCGAGAAAACTCTACGAAAAATTTAATTTCGGAGCAATTGCTTATGGTTAAGATATAAATGGTATCTTCATTATAGATCTCCTTTTAACACGGAGGACACAAAGTTTTTCACGGAGGACACAAAGTTTTTATTGATATAAATAATGCAAACCTCTATTCATAGGATTAAACTGCTCCATTGTATATGCATTTATTTAGAAAACTTAGAGCTTCAATTTAAATTTTCGATGTTCTAAATCTTTTATCTGTGGCAACGCGATAAGTAAGTCCTAATTTTAATATGAGACCATCGGTTGGTGTTTGTTTGAGTTTAGCAAAACGTTTCGCATCGTAAAATTGAAATTGTCGAGAAACAGAATGACCAATATCAAGCGTTATAAAAAATGGTAGTTTAGGAAGGTAAAAATCATTAGCCCATCGGAGTTGCCCTTCTCCAATGAGAAACCAATCTTCATCCGGCAATCGATACGTGTCGTTTACACCTTTATACATGATGCAACTATGCCAGCTTGGAGTAATAGTATAATCAAATACCGCATAGCGTGGCAATACTCCCCAACACCAAAATCGATCGCTTACTCTCCAATCAAATCCAAGAAGAGGCAACCAAAAATTTCCAAACATTTCTTTGCTGTAATAGCCTCCCAATTTCCATGCAAACGATGAGCTTTCTCGTTTTGCATACATGGCAGCAAAAGCAGGCGTAATGGTATTTTCACTCGCTTTTAATTCTGTCGATGCATAATGCCGAATGCCAGCAGCAAATAGCAATTGTTGGTTGGTGTCATTGAGTATATACTGATTGGAAAGCATCAATGAAAATGCTTGTAAGTGAAGCGTTGTGGAGGAAGAAGGATCTACACTTGGTTTGTAAGTTACATTCCTTGTTTCATATTGTGGATTAAATACCGCCGTATTTTTTCGATTCCATTTCCAGGGAATGTTAAGTTGAGATTGAAAATAGTTGATATCACTTTTTCCATCAACCTGATTGTTTAAAAATGTACTGGAAGGAATATGTTGATATTGTAAACTCATCACATCAAAAACAGGTTGTCCAAAGCTGTCAGTGACAACGAACAAGAGTAGAAGTGCTACCACCTTGAATTGCATGGTCAAACATAATCTAATTTTTTGTGGTGTAGGATAATTTCAACTAATTTTTAATGACTTGAATTAAAGTTTGCCTTTATTTGAATATTGAATGTACCTTGCATGAAGAAAATGTTCAATCACATTACAAGAATGAAAATTCTCTGTATTTTTATGTTTTCTTTCTCGAATGATAAATTCTAAAACGGATGAATTATAAATTAAAAGCGACTCTCTTCGTATTATTATGTTCGGCCAATTTTATCTATTGTGGTCCTGCAGCAGTGGGTGATGTGAAGTCTTCTCCACTAGATACCATTCATATTGGCGATCAAATATGGATGAAGCATAATACTTCCATCGCTCTCCCAAATAGTTTCTGGTACGAGCGCGATTCCATCAATAACCATCAAAATGGTCGATTGTATTTTTTTAGTGCAGCACAAAATTCTTGTCCTAAAGGATTTCATATTCCCACCGATGAAGAATGGCAAGTATTGATTGATCGTTTTGGTGGCAATGATCAAGCAGGAATAGCATTGATGGAAGGAGGAGCCTCAGGATTGAATTTGCCATTGCCCGGATACCGCAGCGGAAATAGCTCGAATGATTTGTTTGGTAAAAAAGGCGAACAAGGATTTTATTGGAGTTCCACCGTGAAAGGAGATCAAACCGCGTTTGCACGTTTGTTCACGGCGAATTCAACTGTGATTACAGATATCTATTATCGAAGAGCAAATGCTTTTTCCGTGCGATTGATCATGAATGCTAATCCAAAATCTAAATAGTTTGAAATGGTTAGTTAAATCGTTTGTCGTTGAAGCAAAGCTTAATTTTTTCTAACGAATTGTAATTTCTTTGTTTTATTTCCATTTTCTTTTTTAATTATTAAACTTCACGAATTATTTTACCACTCTTGAAAGATAAAATTTATAGCCTTATTACACCCGGTGTCAAGTACATGTTGTGGGCTACTTTTTGGTTTGCTCTGATGAACGTAATGGTGAAGAACTTGGCGCATCTCCCCACCAGTGAATTGGTTTTTTTTAGATGTGGTGTTGCTACGTGTATTGGATTTATTGCATTGCATCGAGCAAAAGTAGATTGGTTAGGAAGTAATAGAACCTTGCTTTTGTTGCGTGGACTCTTTGGAACCATTGCCTTGTATGCGTTTTTCTATACAGTGCAACATATGCCACTGGGAACCGCAGTGACCTTGCAATATTTGTCGCCCATCTTCACAACCATCTTCGCGATCTTCCTCTTAAATGAGCATGTTCGACCGATACAATGGCTTTGGTTTGCCATTTCTTTTTGTGGAATCTTAGTGATAAAAGGAGTAGATACTGGTATTAGTTGGGAGCTACTTGGTGTCGGAATATTCTCTGCCGTTTTTTCTGCTTTAGCCTATAATATGGTTCGTTCCATGAGAGAAAAGGAACATCCGTTAGTGGTGGTTTTGCATTTTCAATTATTAGGCGCTATCGTAGGAGGAATCGTTTCGGTTTTCAATTGGAAGCAACCCGTTGGCATGGATTGGATATGGATACTCTTATTGGGAATCTTAACACAACTCGGACAAGAAAACTTAACGCGATCATTGCAACTGGAAAACATGGCCAAGGTGACCATCTTAAATTATTTGGGAGTAGGATATGCAATTTTATTTGGTTGGATGTTCTTTCACGAAACCCATGTGTTTATGGAATTCATAGGGATGTTATTGGTAGTCGTGGGTATTGTTTTGAATTTGATTACTTCACCAAAAGTGATTAAGAAGTTGAGTTGAAGTAGGGCAGCATGTAAGTTGGCATCGAGAACCTCAGCCAACTCTCCACTCTCACACTCATTCTCATTCTGTTCTCGCTGCCTGAGGCTCTCGAGGGCAGCACCTAGGCTCTCGAGGGCAGCACCAATTTTCCTACCCATTAATAATCACTATGTTAAAGCCTACATTTTAGAGCGAATACACTCTTTTTCCAGGTCAAAAAAAAGCAATTTAATCCGTATCTTCGCAAACTTATTATGTCGCAATACAACGAATATAAATCATTGAATCTCCCCAACATCGCTGAGACCGTTCTGCAGCGTTGGGAGGAGAATAAAGTCTTTGAGCGTTCTGTCGAGGAACGTGAAGGCGCACCCGCTTATGTTTTTTATGAAGGTCCACCTTCAGCAAATGGATTACCTGGAATTCATCACGTGATGGCACGTGCTATTAAAGATATTTTTTGTCGCTATAAAACACAAAAAGGTTTTCAAGTAAAACGCAAAGGCGGTTGGGATACGCACGGACTCCCCATCGAGATTAGCGTTGAAAAAACATTAGGAATCACGAAGGAAGATATAGGAAGTAAAATTTCTATCGAAGATTATAATAAAGCTTGTCGCCATGAGGTGATGAAGTATAAGTCGGTGTGGGATGATCTTACCCGTAAGATGGGCTATTGGGTCGACCTTGAACATCCTTACATCACTTTTGAAAATAATTATATTGAAACTTGTTGGTACTTGTTGAAGGAATTGCACAAGAAGAATATGCTCTACAAAGGGTATACAATTCAACCCTTTTCACCAGCTGCCGGAACGGGTTTAAGTTCGCATGAATTAAACCAACCGGGCACTTATAAATTAGTTAAGGATACTACCATCGTAGCGCAATTCAAAGCCATTCGTGATGCGAAGTCGGAAGTTCTTTTTGCCTCGACCGATGCGCCCGTTTATTTTCTCGCTTGGACCACCACACCATGGACATTACCCTCTAATGCAGCATTGGCGGTAGGTGCGAATATCACTTATCTGTTGGTGCGGACATTTAACGCTTATACGTTCCAGCCTATTAGCGTGGTTGTTGCTAAAGATCTTTTTGCAAAACATTTTAATCCGAAGAACGCGGAGTTGACGATTGAAGATTATCAGGAAGGAAGTAAAAATATTCCATTCCGTGTAGAGAAAGAAATAAAAGGTTCCGACTTGCAAGACATGCGTTTCGAGCAGTTGATGCCCTATGTGCAGCCTGAAGGAAATGCCTTTCGAGTGATAGTTGGTGATTTTGTAAGTACAGAAGATGGAACTGGAATTGTTCACATCGCGCCCACCTTTGGTGCCGATGACTTTCGCGTAGCCAAACAAAACGATGTTCCGCCCATCATGGTGAATGATGAAAGCGGTAAGCCCATGCCGTTAGTAGATCGCCAAGGTCGATTTGTAAATGAAGTAACCGATTTCTCGCATGAGTACGTGAAGGAAGAATACATCAACGAAACAGACAAAGAAGCCTTACGTGTAACTCAAGGCCGAGATAAATATTTGAATGTGGATGAACGCATCGCCATTCAACTCAAAACAAATAACCTTGCTTTTAAAGTAGAAAAGTACGAACATAGTTATCCGCATTGTTGGAGAACCGATAAACCCATCTTGTATTACCCATTGGATTCATGGTTTATCCGTACCACCGCTTACAAGGATCGAATGATTGAACTCAATAAAACCATCAACTGGAAACCTGAAAGTACAGGCACAGGTCGCTTTGGTAATTGGCTCGAGAATTTAGTAGATTGGAATTTAAGTCGTTCTCGCTATTGGGGAATTCCATTGCCCATCTGGAGAAGTGAAGACGGTGAAGAGAAATGCATCGGTTCCGTTGCGGAATTGAATGAGGAGTTGAAGAAATCAGCAGCTGCAGGATTCATGGATCCTACCAAAATGGAACACTTGGATCCCACTAAAAATGATTTCGATTTGCATCGTCCTTATGTTGATCATGCCATTTTAGTTTCGTCAACGGGAAAACCCATGACACGTGAATTGGATTTGATAGATGTTTGGTTCGACTCGGGTGCGATGCCTTATGCACAGTGGAATTATCCTTTCTCAACAAAGAGTTTAGAAAATTTATATCCTGCCGATTTCATTGCGGAAGGAGTGGATCAAACACGTGGTTGGTTTTTTACTCTTCATGCAATCTCTGTGATGTTGTTTGATCAGGTGGCGTTTAAAAATGTTGTGTCGAACGGATTAGTACTCGACAAAAACGGAAATAAAATGTCGAAGCGATTGGGAAATGCTGCCGATCCTTTTACAACGCTTGAAACCTACGGTGCCGACGCCACACGCTGGTACATGATCAGCAATGCGCAACCTTGGGATAATTTAAAATTTAATTTAGAAGGAATTGGTGAAGTGCAGCGGAAATTCTTTGGCACACTTTACAATACCTATAATTTCTTTGCACTCTATGCAAACATTGATGGATTCACTTTTGAAGGTGAAGAAATCCCCATGGAGAAAAGAACGGAATTGGATCGATGGATCCTTTCCCTCTTGCATTCGCTCATCAAAGAAGTGGATGCAAGTTATGCCGATTATGAACCCACCAAAGCGGCTCGTGCTATTCAAGAATTCGTGACGGAGCATTTGAGTAATTGGTATGTGCGTTTGAGCAGAAGAAGATTTTGGAAGGGAGAATATACAGACGATAAAAAAGTAGCTTACCAAACGTTGTACACGTGTCTGGATACACTTTCTCGTTTGATGGCGCCCATTGCTCCATTCTTTGCTGATCATCTATTTACCGATTTGAATTCCATCAGCAAGAAAGACAAAAATAGTTCTGTGCATTTGGCTCAGTTCCCAGTGGTGAATGAATCATTGATCAACAAAGACCTCGAAGAAAGAATGCAATTGGCTCAGGATATAAGTTCGATGGCTTTGAGTCTGCGTAAAAAAGTAAATATTAAAGTTCGTCAGCCTTTGCAGAAAATTTTATTGCCTGTTGTGGATGCAAAGTTCAAAAAGCAAGTCTTATCTGTTCAAGATTTAATCATCGCCGAAGTAAACGTGGAGGAAATTGAATTTTTAGAAGATGCGACAACCGTACTGGTGAAAAAAATCAAGCCCAACTTTAAAGCACTGGGACCCAAGGTGGGCGGCTTGATGAAACAATTATCAACGAGCATATCCGACATCAACCAAGAGCAAATCGCTTATCTGGAGAAGAATGGGATGTTGCCTTTAAATCTGGGAGCGGTCATCTTTGACTTATTGCTGGAAGACGTTGAAATTCTAAGTGAAGATATTCCGGGATGGCAAGTTGCAAATCAAGGAAAATTAACGGTTGCCTTAGATATAACTCTTACAGACGCTTTGAAAGAGAAAGGATTAGCTCGTGAATTAGTAAATCGAATTCAGAACATCCGCAAAGACAAAGGATTCGAGATTACAGACCGAATAAACGTAAAAATTAAAGGACCCGAAGAGGTTCAGCGCTCAATAAACAACAATTTCGACTATATTCGCAGCGAAATTTTAGCAATTCAACTGGAGCTCGTAGAGCAGTTGGAGGGATCCGATGTGATTTCTTTAGAGATGGATGAAGCGCTTCAAGTATTAACATCAGTAAATAAAAATTAAAATGGCCACTAAAAAACCAATTTCGAAAACAAAAAAAGCTGCGGTGAAGAAGCCTGTAAAAAAAGCTCCGGCAAAAAAAGTTGTTAAAAAAGCAGCTCCAGCAAAAAAGGTGGTTAAGAAAGCAGCACCTGCAAAAAAAGCAGTGAAGAAAGCAGCTCCCGCAAAAAAAGCAGCACCAGTAAAAAAGGTAGCCAAAAAAGCAGCTCCTGCTAAAAAAGTAGTAGCTAAACCAGCTGCAAAGAAAGTAGCAGCGGTAAAAAAAGTAGTCGCAAAGGCTCCTGCTGCGAAAGTAGTTGCTAAAGCACCTGAGAAAAAAGCAATAGCGAAAGCAGTTGCAATTGTGAAAACTCCTGCAGTGAAAAGCGAAACAGTTAAGCCAATAGCACAAAAAATAGCTGTGGCTCCTCCCGTAAAGATTGTGAAAGAGACTATGATAGAAAAAGTAAAACCAACCGTAACGCAACGTTATAATGATGCAGATCTTCAGGAATTCAAAGGTCTCATCGTGAAAAAATTAGTAGATGCTCGCGAAGAGTTAATCAACCTTCAAGCTCAAATCCTTAACACGAATGAAAATGGTACCGATGATACGGGCGCTTCTTTCAAAATGTTAGAAGATGGTTCTGAAACTTTAGCAAAAGAAGAAGCAGCAAACTTGGCAGCTCGTCAAAAGAAATTTATTGAGCAATTGGAAATGGCATTGATTCGCGTTGAAAATAAAACGTACGGAATCTGTCGTATCACAGGAAAATTAATTGCTAAGGAACGCTTACGTGCAGTTCCTCATACTACACAAAGTATGGAAGCTAAGTTAAAACAATATCGCGACTAGTTTTACGCTTGACAGTAAGTTCGTATAGGCCGTACTGTTAGAGATGGAATGAATCGAGATCAAAGAACTATTAAAAAATAAACATCGGAGCTTGTAGCTATTGGCCGCAAGCTTCGATTGTTTCATAGAGAAAAGAAGCTTGAAAAGACCCCTGTTAATCATTTTTATTATTCTATTGGCCGACCAACTTCTAAAGATTTGGATAAAGACGAATATGTACCTCGGACAAGAGTTTGAAATTGCTCCGTGGTTCATCATTCACTTTACCGAAAATAATGGAATGGCTTTCGGTTTGGAGTTTGGTGGTAATTACGGAAAACTATTTTTAAGTGTCTTCCGCATTTTGTTTGTTTCTGGTTTAGGCTACTATCTGTGGAAGCTCACCAAAGAAAAAGCAAGTTCCTATTATATAACGGTAATTGCATTGGTTTTTGCTGGAGCAGTTGGAAATATTATTGATTCTGTATTTTATGGAATGCTGTTTTCTTCCAGCGATTTTGGAACCATAGCAACGCTCTTTCCTGCGGAAGGTGGCTATGCATCAATCTTGCATGGTAAAGTGGTTGACATGTTTTATTTCCCACTCTTAAGCGGAACATTTCCTGAGTGGTTACCGATTTGGGGTGGCGAGCATTTTTTGTTCTTTCGCCCTGTCTTTAATATCGCAGATGCATCCATCACTAGCGGCGTCATTGTTTGGATTTTGTTTCAAAAGAAAATCTATCCCGAAGAAAACAAAACTTCAATGGATGAAGTAGAAAATCCAACTGATAATTCCATTGTAGAAAATAATTAATTTAGATTGTAGGTGTACTTTATAATTCTTCTCAGCATCATTTTAACGCATACTTATTACAGAAGGTAAATATCAATTTGTAAGGGTGCCTTTTAAGGCACCCTTACAAAACGTCAACCCCACAGCCCAGCGCACGCATTGAAAAAATAACAAAAAGTTACATGCGTGCGCTGGGATATTTTTTTTATGGGAAAAAGCGTTACCACCTCTTAAAAAACGTGGTAAAAAAAAAAAAAAAGG
>JANOPQ010000137.1:0-13660 GCA_031421935.1 Bacteroidota bacterium
GGTCGAGCAAATTTTTGATGCACTTGAAAAAATATAGGAAAGTAATTTCGAATGAATAAATGATTTTTTTGGAAAGGCAAACACATCGGTCCCCCAAGCAGAAATTACCAACGGACGAAATCCACAACGTGCACCTAGCAATCCGTAACTCGTAGCATAATGCGCATGAATCACATCGGGCTGAAATGATTGAATAGCCCTTTTTAATTCCTTTATTTCATTTAAGTACCCTAGCTTTTGAAAGAGCGAGAAGGAATCTACATTTGAATTTCCATTCTTCAAAATAGTCAGGCCTTTTAATCCTTCATACCAAGGGCTATTTGCTTTATTCAAACTAAAAATGCCAATTTCGATTCCATGCGCCGCCAAACTCACCACCCATTTTTGAGCGTGTGCAGAACTAATATCGGCTAACATTAATATTCTCATTTATATTTTTATCCAAGTATCAGGAACCACATCCTTCGTGTTTTTAGGCGTATTATTCATCCACTTCGAAGGAGCAATTACAATTTTATTTAGATTTTGATTGAGCCAAGCTCCCCACCAGGAGAACGAGCTATTCGCAATAATATGGTGCTTGCAAAGCGACATCAAATATAAATCTTCATAGCTCGCTTTCCCTACATTATGTTCAACATATTCTACAGGGAAATCAGATTTAATATTCTCCTTAAACCAAGTTGGCTCATCCGAAAAAACAAAAAGCTTGGGTTGATCCACCTTTTCGCTAATAATCGCCAATGCTTTTTCGTAATAATCTGCTTCGCAAAGACCATGCACATCTAGGTTCACTTTATTACTCACATAATCACCTCGACGCACATGAATACTCACTCCATTCACCTTCGACATTCGATCTGCCACTTCTTGCGAACGTTTTGATAGGGGAAGTCGAGGAGTGAAATCTTTTAGTAGTGTAGGGCGAATGTCGTTGAAATACTTTTCAGATTGAAAATACCCATAGGCGTAGGTATTTGCAGGTGCATTCTTAGCTAAAGGAAAATAATGATGATGGGGTTCCCTCAAATAAAAGTTTTTTGATTTGAATGGCAAGGTAAGAGTAAACAAATCTTTGGCCATCATCGCCTTCGACTTCATGAAATTTTGAATTTCAGAATCACTGGCGATTTCTGTTTGTACATTAAAAACGTTCAATTCAAAATTCCTTAAGGTGAAATCTTTTTTTTCTTCTTTATTCTGCAAATCCCGAACATCGATTTTGAGAGTCGTATTATTCTTAAGCGCAAGACTTCTTCCAAATGCATATTGAAACATTTGATTTCCTAATCCGCCTATTAATTTTACGATAATCATTTTACAATTTTGCCGAAATGATTTTTATCCCAACAACATTCATCGACTCAAGATTTAACAATTAATTTCATTTTTTTCAATCCACTTAATATTTTAGTTCCCATAGCCGACGACATAAACGCATACATCCTTTTTTTTACTAGAAATGCAATCGGAATATCTTTAGAAGGAATATCATTTAATACATCCACGGCTACTTCATAGGTTAATTGGTTGGCATAAGCCGTAGCCAGAAACAATTTATCATCGACTGACGAAAACAACATTTTATCTTTCAATAGTTGATATTGCTTACGATTGGCTAGGGCTCTAAATTGATTCATGTGTGAAAACCGACCGCTAAAGTTCTCTGCATGCACTCTGTATTTAACAAGTACTTCGTGAATCACTTCTAAGCGAGCTCCATTCACCAACATTCTAAACCATAAATCGCCGTCTTCGGTACCCTTCATGTTGGTGTCAAAATTACCTACTTTTTGAATCCATTCTTTTTTAAAGAGAAGGGTAGAAGTACAAATAAAATTCCCAGTAATAAAAGTAATCAATGCATTACTTGAATGAAAATGTGCAGATGAAATATTTTTTAACTTATTATTAGAAGCATCTATGGTTTCAAAATTGGAACAAACCATATCTAAATTCCCTTTCTTCAAGAAGGAAATTTGCTTTTCCAATTTTTCAGGGGTAAACAAATCGTCGCTGTCAAGTAAAGCGATGTATTTTCCTTTCGCGATATTCAGTCCATGATTTCTAGCATCAGCTTGGCCGGCATTTTTTTGTTGGATAACAATTATTTTCTCCCCAAATTGATTTAATACCTCCTGTGTACCATCTATAGAACCATCATTGATAACAATGATCTCAACAGGATTATACGTTTGCTTTAATGCGCTTTCTATCGACGATGCCACGAACTTCTCCCCGTTGTAAACAGGAATAATTACACTTACGAGTTCGTTCAAATCTTGATCAGGCATTTTTTTGAGGACTAGCAATTTTATAAATCCAAGTAAGCAAGTAAAGTATCAAACAAGATTGACCCACCGCAAATAGTAGGAGGGCAAGATGTACATCATTCATTAAATATCCCATCCACATGGAAAGTAATAAAATGATGGGGCCAAGGATGGATATGAGAAAGAATCGACGTTGCTTATTTAAAATTAGCGGAATGGAAGAGACACAAATTCGAATAAAATCAAACAAAAGCCATAACGCTAAGATTCTACTATAATGTCCTGATTCTTCCCATTGATTCCCAAAAACAAAACTGAAGAGTAAGGGACCGAATAGCATCAATAAAATACAGATCGGCAAAATAACAAACACCGATTTTTTGATCGTCGATGTAATCAAGGGACGAAGATCACCTTTTGCATGATGCACTTCGGAAGCATTTTGATAAAACACTTGACTAAATGCATTTCCCAAAAGTGAAATGGGAGCTTGTAATACAATCAATGCACGAGAATAATAACCGACTTCAACAATGGAAAAAAAGATAGGAAGAAAATAAACGATCCCATTAATTTGAAACATATCCACAATCGCCTGCGAAATGGATGTGCGCGGAAATTCTTTGTATTCCTCAGCCTTCGCTTTTATTTTTTTGCTGCTCACATATTGCAAATCCGCTTTCGAAAGCTTCCTGACAAAATAAAATAAATTGAAGAAATAAATGATTTGTCCAATGAAATTAGAAAGGAAAATTCCCCATTCTCTGAACTTTAATAATCCGAATAAAATAGCGAGTCCATTATTGGATGCAGAATTCGTAATTCGGGTAATGGCTACTTCTCGGTATTGTTTATTCCGAATCAGCCAGTAATTAAATATTTGTTGGATCCCTAATAAAAAAACGAGGAATGGAAAAAACCAAATCCATTGACTCATCAGCAGACTTAATGTGATGACCTTAAAATAAACTAAGAGCCCTACTAATCCTGCCACCGTGAGCAAGGAAAGCGAAAATGAAATGCAAATGTAAACGGCAAGCATCAATACGTTGATCGCATGATTGGTTGATTTGGGTAACATGATTGCCAAATCATAACGAGCTGCAGAAATGGCTGCCATCATGCTTGCGGTGGAAACAAAAAGGGTGAAAACACCATACTCAGCAGGCGAATAAATCCTGGAGAGAATAGGCGAAGCCAAGAGGGTAATAAATTGCCCTAACCCTGTTCCAGTGAGCAACACTAAAACATTTTTCAGAAATTCTGATCTAAAAAACTTGTTGCTTAACATTCTAATTTTAGCCGAAGTATGGATCACACTTCGGCTAAATCTATTTTATGTTGTTTACTTTGCGTAGTTGACAGCTCTTGTCTCTCGAATCACCGTTACTTTTACTTGTCCCGGATAAGTCATCTCCGTTTGGATTTTGTTGGCAATATCGAACGAAAGTTGTTCCGTGGCTTTATCATCCAACTTCGAACTTTCAACAATCACACGTAACTCACGTCCGGCTTGAATAGCAAATGCTTTCTCAACACCTTTGTACGACTGAGCTACATTCTCCATTTCTTTCAAACGCTTCATGTATTGTTCCACAATTTCACGACGCGCGCCTGGACGCGCACCACTAATGGCATCACAAACTTGAATGATAGGAGAGAGGATACTTGTCATTTCAATCTCGTCATGATGGGCGCCAATAGCGTTAATCACTTCTGGATTTTCTTTAGCACGCTCAGCCATTTTCATTCCGGCAATTGCGTGAGGAAGTTCAGTATCTTCTTCGGCTACTTTTCCAATATCATGTAACAGACCTGCACGTTTTGCTAGCTTCACATTCAATCCTAATTCAGCAGCCATCAAAGCACATAAATTCGCTACTTCACGACTATGTTGCAGTAAATTTTGTCCGTAAGAGGAACGATATTTCATTCTACCCACCACACGAATTAACTCAGGCGCTAAACCATGAATTCCTAAATCGATTGCCGTACGTTTTCCAGTTTCAATAATTTCTTCGTCTAACTGACGCTTCACTTTAGCTACTACTTCTTCAATACGGGCCGGATGAATTCGTCCATCCGATACTAATTGATGTAATGCTAAACGTGCTAACTCACGACGAACAGGATCAAAGCCCGATAAAATAATCGCTTCAGGAGTATCATCAACAATAATTTCAATTCCAGTAGCAGCTTCCAAAGCACGAATATTTCGTCCTTCACGACCAATAACACGTCCTTTCACTTCATCATTATCGATGTGGAAAACAGTCACTGCATTTTCAATCGCATGCTCTGTGGCTACACGTTGAATCGTTTGAATCACAATTTTCTTTGCTTCCTTACTAGCAGTTAACTTCGCTTCATCCATCGTTTCCTTGATGAATGACATCGCTTCCGTTTTCGACTCTGCTTTTAAGGCTTCTACCAATTGCTTCTTCGCATCTTCTGCGGAAAGTCCGGCAATTTTCTCGAGCGCTTGTACTTGCTTCACATGGGCTTTGTCGATTTCCTCTTTTCTGCGATCAATCACTTCCAATTGAGAAGTTAAATTGGCTTGTAAAGTATCTAATTCACTTTGCTTTCTTTTATTCTGCTCAATTTGTTGGTTGAGGGTGCCTTCCTTTTGTTTGAAACGATTTTCAGCTTGCAGCAAATTTTTATCCTTTTCCGCAATATGTTTTTCGTGTTCAGTTTTCATTTGATAAAAGCGATCTTTCGCTTCAATCGTTTTATCCTTTAGAAGTATTTCTCCTTTTGAAGTTGCTTCTTGCAGGATGGCATTGGCCTTTTCTTGAGCAGCTGCCGTTAGAGTCTGATTATTCTTGCGTGTAAGTAAGTATATAATCAAACCTCCAACTATCAAGCCTGCTACGGCTGCTATAGTGATGAAAGTAATATCCATTTTTAATTTATTCTATTATATATTATGAGGTTAATCTACATTTTTTTCCAAATAAAAACCCGCATTCGTACTGATCTGAGTAAACCCCAATGGACAGGGTCGGAGTCAGCCGGCTGATTTGCGCTTTCCCGTCGAGCGGGACATGCCCTTGGCAGCCTAAGAATTCTCCTATTTGATGTATGTTGAGTTTACATCGTCGACCAGTACGAATGCGGGTTTCCCAGAATTGAATCTGGTTTCGCCCTTGTATTAAAGAACGCTATTTTCTTTCCCGAATGATTTTATTAAATCACTCAGTACATCCAACTCCCGATTTATTTCTTCCTCGTTTGTTGTCACTTCTTTTTGATATCCTAATTTTTCCGCTGCCATGTGCAAGGAACACATCGCTAATAAATCTTGTAAATCGCGTACACCAAATGCAGTTTCATATTCTTTCAAGCGCTGATTTACCATCTCCGCTGCTTTGGTAAGCAATATCAATTCCTCAGCACTTCCTTTTAATGGATAGCTGCGATTGGCAATAAGTAATTTTACGGATGTATCATTCACGGTATTAATCGCTATTAATGAGTTGAAGGCATTTATCAATCTCACGTATATAACGGTTGATTTGATTTTTTAGTTCAACGGTAGACTGGTCGTCGCTACCTTGAATTGCCTGCGCTAATTTAATGGTTTTAACTTGTTCATTCAATTGGATTACCTCTATTTCAAGATTTTGTTTATCAACCAAGCTTTGTTGATGCTTTTTCTTTTCCTCGCCCAATTGCTTGAGAAGAGTCTGATGCACTTGACTTTGCTCTTTGATGAGCTTCTTCAATGCTTCTATTTTTGCTTTTGTTGATTCCATAATGTCCTGAAAATAAATTATCAGTAAAGATAACCTCATCTTAAAGATGAAGCGAATATACTAATTTTGATTTACAATTGTCAAGTGGACAAAGTCTCTTATTTCAATTTATTATTGAATGGAGGCCTTTAATTTCTTCTTAGAATTTTCTTTTGATGTGCCGAAAGGGATGAAATATGCTCAAAGCGGTTAATTTTGTTGGATGCTCAAAAGGTCTAAAGTTCAATTATTGGTGGTTTTAGGCTGTTTTTTGATGGATTTTTCACAAGCTCAAGTGAACTTTGCGTTTCCAATCGATACTCCACTTGTACTTTCCGGAACTTTCGGGGAGTTGCGGTCGAACCATTACCACAGCGGACTCGATTTTAAAACGGAGGGTAAGGAAGGTCGGACCGTGAAAGCGGCGGCGGCGGGATGGGTTTCAAGAATTAAGATGAGTGCCGTGGGTTTCGGAAATGTGATTTACCTCGATCACCCATCAGGCCATACCACCGTTTATGCGCATCTGCATCATTTTCATCCTGAGCTGATAAAGTACATGGACTCCGCTCAATATGCTGCTGAATCTTTTGAGATGGAATTATTTCCCGATTCAGGTCGTTTTTCTTTTTTACTTGGAGATGGTATTGGCGTAAGTGGAAACACCGGCGGAAGTCAAGGACCTCATCTCCATTTTGAAATTCGCGATCGTCAAACACAGGTTCCTCAAAATCCATTATTATTTCTTCCTCCTTTGATGGATTCTATCGCTCCCGTGGCGGGCGTTGTTACTCTTTTTAAAAAAGATCCCAATTTCGGGTACTATACTTTACTCGATTCCAGTTCAGAAATAAACCATCTCTTTAACATTAATGTGGACACCGTTTATGTTAGTCTTTATACCGATGATCCTTCTGGTGATAATAAATTAGGCGTTTACTCCATTTTACTTTCGCAAGATGATTCCATCCTTTATACATATCAGTACAATCAATTTAGTTTTGATGAAACGCGATATGTGAATGCACATATTCATCCCACGGGTGCGAACGGGAAAAGTGGATGGGCGCATCAACTCTTTAAACTTCCTGGCGATCGTTTTTCGGTGTATGCCGATGCAGGTTTTGGGAAGATGGTATTGCCGGAAGCCGATACAACGAATCTTGAAATTGAAGTCAGCGATTTTGCGCAAAACGCTACAGTCATTCCATTACAAATTATTAACAATAGGAGTGTCCCATCTAAAAAGAAGAAAATTCGAAATGTGCTTCGTATCAATGAACCCTTTGAACAAGAAGGGAAGAATGGGATGAAATTGAATTTGCCTGCAAATGCACTGTATCAAGAGTTACCACTTACAAAAATTGGCTTTCAAGAATCGAATCAATATCAAGCTGGAATTTATTCCATCCTCGATTCACTGAAAGTTCCGTTACATTTTGCTGCTAAAATTCAAATTCCATTTCAGCCACTATCAGGAATTCCAGTCGAGAAATATCTTTTTTTAAGAGTCAACCCGTTAACAAAAAGGGTTGAAGAATACATTCCTGCCGATACCGTAGTTGGAGATGTATTAAAAGGAAGAACTCGTAAAGCTGGATTCTATACCGTCGGACTTGACACCCTTGCACCAACCATTGGAACTGTTTTCATGTTCACCGACAGTGTCGACCTTCAAACCTATTGTGGGTGTATTATTGAAGATAAACAATCGGGAATTAAGAGTTATCGCGTTACTCAAAATCAACAATGGAAATTGGCATACTTTGATGCGAAGTCGGGGATGCTCCGATGGAAGAAATCGGTTAACATTGGAAATGATATACAGTATACAATTTCTGTCGATGATTATTGTAAAAACAATACTTGTATCGAATGGAATGAAAAAGATGAGATTCGTCATTAAATGAAGTAATTTTAAATAGTTAATCTCGGTATTTCCTTCCTCAATTTTGTATCCCACATTTGTCATTATAAATGACAAATGTGCCCACAGGGCGACGAATTCATTGATAAATCAATGAATTGTCGGGATTAACCCTGACATTGATTTTAAAGCAATTCTTAAAATCGTTTAACTAAATTATTTGAATTATTGCTTTAAAATCAATCGTCAGCCCGTAGGGCAAAAAAGTCTAATGACTTTTTTGGGTTTATATTTTTATCTTTAACACAATATGATGATTACACATTGGATAGACCCTGTTGAATTTGCGAGCTTAATCACCCGACTCATTGTTGGATTTTTATTCTGTATACAGGGGTATGATAAAATTTTTAATGTTGGAAAAACGGAAGTCAATGCTGCTATTCTTCCTTCCTTTCAGAAGATTGGATTGCCCGATAATTTCACCAAAGTATTTTTATTTCTCACCTCGTGGATAGAATTCATTGCGGGAGGATTGTTGATTTTAGGACTTTTAAAATATGGGTGTATCTACTTATTGGGTATTGATTTGCTTTTTGTCGTGATTGGAATGAGTTTAATTCAACCCGTATTAGATCTAAAACATATTTTCCCACGACTTATTTTACTAATCATTCTGCTCTTACTTCCTGCAGAAGCGGATGTGTTTAGTTTGGATCATCTCATCTTTTAAAAACAATGATCACCTTTTACATTTTAGCCTTAATTTCAGAAATTATAGGTACAGTGGGCGGCTTTGGTTCCTCTGTATTCTTTGTTCCCTTGGCTACCTTTTTCTTTGAGCCAAAAATTGTATTAGGTCTTACGGCTTTACTACACATCTTTAGCAACCTTTCAAAACTCATTCTCTTCAGAAAACACATCGACTTCAAAATTTTTAAACTTTTTGGAATTCCAGGAATAATTGGAGTTGCCATAGGGGCATTTGCATCTGTGTACTTAATCTTTACCTACGGAGCATTGATGCTTGGTATTTTTCTTCTCGGTTTTTCATTGCTTTTCTTACTCAAACCAAAACTCGAAATAACACCAACGCCAAAGAACGCCGTAGCAGGGGGGAGCATTGCCGGATTTTTAGCTGGACTCATTGGCACGGGTGGAGCGGTTCGAGGAGCGGCCATGGCAGCTTACAACCTCGAAAAATCTGCATTTGTAGCCACTTCAGCAGCGATTGATATGGGCGTTGATGTAACGCGCGCAATTATTTATTTGGGAAATGATTATTTGCAAGCAAAAGAATATTCCTACATTCCTATGCTCATTGTTGTTTCTTTTGTAGGTTCGGTGATTGGAAAAAAATTATTGCAAAGAATTAGTCAAGAGATGTTTCGAAAAATTGTTTTGGTATTAATAGGGCTCATCGGAATCGTTTCCATAATTCATTATCTTTATTCTTCCTCTTTATGAGAAAAACAGCTCCTATAAATATTAAATCAAAAGTGAGCGCCATTCGCTGGGTGTTGTTCTTTTCATTCATCATCATGATGGTGAAATTTTCTGCATGGTATTTTTCAAAGTCTGGAGCTATTTTGAGTGATGCTTTAGAATCACTCATCAACATTGCCACCAGTTTTTTTGCGCTATACAGTTTATTCTACGCTTCAAAATTGAAAGATGCGGATCATCCTTACGGGCATGGAAAAATTGAATATTTAGCAGTAGGATTTGAAGGTGCGTTGATTTTTGGAACGGGAATGTATATCATCATTAATGCAATTCAACATTTTTTTATTCCACATGAATTACAAAATATCGATTTGGGTATCATTTTAACTATTGTTTCCACGATAGGAATGTGGTGGATGAGTCGATTTTTAAGACGGAAGGGAGATGAAAACAACTCAGCGATTTTAAAGGCCGATGGTCAACATTTTAAGGCAGATGCGATAACGAGTGGTGGATTAATTATTGGTCTTGTTGCCTATCGATTTACAGGTTGGGATTGGATTGATCCAACATTAGCCATACTTTTAGCGTTACATATTATGGGTAGTGGCATTAAATTATTGAGAGAAGCCATCAATCATTTACTCGACAAAGCGGACATGGAAACGATTGAAAATATCACCAATTCACTTCAAAAATACCGAGAGGATTCGTGGATCGACATTCATAATTTGAGACTACAAAAATTCGGACATTATTTACATGTGGATTGTCATCTCACCTTGCCGTATTATTATCCCCTCGACAAAGTACATGAACACACCAAGAAACTAGAACATGTGTTAAATTTAGATGTTGAGAATCATGTAGAAGTATTTGTTCACACCGACCCTTGCATGGAAATTCCTTGTAATATTTGTTCGGTCAAGGATTGTCCCGTACGAAGAATGCCACAAGTTTCACAAATAAAATGGACGAGTGAAAACTTAATGCTCAATAAAAAACATCAATTAACCGATAAAACATTAACATCATGAAAACTATTCTATGTCCCACCGATTTCAGTAAAGGATCAGAAAATGCAGTTCGTTATGCCATTGAATTAGCGCGCAAATACAAAAGCAAGATCCTATTATTGCATGCCTATGAAACGCCCGTAATTTATACTGATGTTTCCGTATCCACGGTACAAATTGATTTTAATGTATTGAAAGAAGATGCGCTCAAACAATTGAAAAAATTTTATACTAAGATGTTAGAGAAAGCAAAGGATGTACCTTTCGAACTCATCCTTCAACAAGGACTTCCATCGGCACGCACCACCGAAATTGCTACTGAAAAAAAAGTGGATATGATTGTGATGGCAAACACATCCTCAACCGAAGTGCAGCGATTTTTTATTGGAAGCAATGCTTCCAGAGTCATCAAGGATGCACCCTGCAAAGTGATGCTCATCCCACAGAAATCGAAATTTAACGGAATGAAAAAAATTGTTTTTAGCACCGACCTAAGTGATGAAAATTTGACCGCCTCTAACGAAGTTGTGGAAATAGCCAAGATGTTTAAATCTGAAATCATCTTCCTCAACGTCGACAACAAAAGTTTAGTTCATGATGATTCCGATTTATCAAGAGTAACACAGCGCATCAAGCAATATGTAACTTATCCAAAAATGAAAGGCTTTGTTTGTACTGATCTAAACGTAGCTGATGGAATCACCTATTTCCTCAAAAACGAAAAAGCCGATTGTCTTGCTATGGTCACCCATCACCGCAAATTCTTACAAGCGATGGCCAATCCAAGTATTACTAAGAGAGTTTCTTATCAGGCGGATATTCCGATGTTGGTAATACATCTTCCGCATTAGGGTTGCTCGCTTCGGGAAGGATTGGTTACGAACTTGCCTGCAGCAAGCAGGTTACGAATCTTTACGAATGTACGAATTACGAATTTAGACGAATCTACGAATACACGAAAATCGGATCTCTAGTGCACTCGTATATTTGTCGCGAGGCTTCGCGATTAGATTACTAAATAATAAATAGCTCTAAAGGAAAACAGATCATTACCACATTAATGTTCCAGCCTCTCCCCAACCCCTCTCCAAAGGCGAGGGGCTATAGAAAAATCAATTTTCTCTAGTGTTCTCAAGTGACCTCTTGTGTCTTTAGTGTTAAAAAAAAGGATTTTCCGAAGCTATAAATACTATCTAAAAAATTCTCTATTTGCCTTAAGCGTGCAGCATTAATTTCTATTCGAAGTGAAATTATTTAATTGAGAATAAGTAAATCTAGCAGCTAGAAGCTAGAAGCTAGCAGCTCAACTCCATTACGTGCATAAAACTTTATTCATCAATAATTTTTTGCGAAATAAAAAACTACCATTTCACAAACTTCCCCACCAACACTTCCTTCTCCGTACTGAGTCTCACAATATAAACTCCATCCGCTTGAGAAGAAAAAGAACTACTTTTCGAAAAATAACTTCCATCCGTTTCAGATGAAATTCGTTCCATTAATTGACCATTGATGTTATAAAACTCTAATGTTGCTTTTCTTCCTTGCAACTCCTCGGCATTCACAAAAACCGTTTGCCATGTTTTGTCATAGTAGAGTTTTAACTCTTTGTTTTTTGGAAATAAGTCATTTAATCCAACAGTGGTGAGTGTGTCGCAAGGACTACCATGTAATGTATCGAGTTCATAGTTATGGTTGTTAGGCAGTCCCCAATAAGCTTTGTGTCCACCTAAGTTAAAACTAAATGGTTGGTAATCGCATGCCGAGCCTATGCTGTCTGGGTAATTAATTACTGAGAGATTTGAATTGGTTGTATTCACTGTTCCATAACAATATAAATAATCATAACAGGTATCGGCACCTGCCCAAGTAACGCTATGATATATTTTGCCGTCAGGACCCATCTCCAACAAACCGGGAGTATCAGGAGCTAAAAATGTAGCCAATGTATCTGCACTAGCGAGAAAATTCGAAGCATTTAAGTCGAATTGATAAAGGTATCCTGTATCCTGATTGAAGGTCTGATAAATTTGTGAAATATATAATTTGCTTTCATCGGGTGACACTTCAAATCCCCAGCACCACTGTAAGGGACTTCCTAAATTATTATAGGTAATTTGATTCGAAACAACTCCGTTGCATCGATCAAAATCAAATCGCTCCACTATACCTCTTGAGGCTACATTATATAAATGGTTACCATCATTATTAAATTTTAATCTAAAGGTACCTTCTGCAGTTGCAAGTATTCCAATATTTTGTGTTGGATTCGCTGTTACACCTGAAGGACTAATTAAATAAGCGGTAATATCATTTTTAGGAGTGAAGTCCCAACCTCTAGCAAGAACCCACCAATCTCTTCCATTCCCATGACGCACAGCTGTTATTCCATCACAAACTCGATCCGTTCTTAATTGAACATTCTTCTGCACAACTTTTCCTAAACCACCATTATACGATAGATCAATAATTGAAAAATATAATCCTTGTGTCGCGCTAGTTACTCCTGCACTAAATATATAAAATCGATTCAGATTAGCAGGGTCAGGAACAATCACCATTTCTTGGTACCATAGTGCACCAACTAGTGAATCTCCACTTTCCATCACTACATGATTTTTACTGACTACAGTCCCATCCGTAAAAATTGTATTTGGGGCAAGCCATTGTGCCCAATTTGGAGACCCACAATAAAATAATAAATCGCCAGCACTGTCACAAATACTAGCACATGTTCCTCTCACGCGAAGAATACTATTTGCCGGTTGTGGATTTGCCAAATTTTTGAAATCAATTCCAGCGCTATCACCGAATGCCCAATACCGGTCCGTAAACTGTGCGGAGAGGGAGGAGGATGCGAGAATTAAAATGAATAAAATTCGGAGCATGGAAATGGTTTGGTTGGGTAAATATATGGGTTTCGCACGGGATTTCTTTATATTGAATTTTTTGCATGGGATAAAGAGGGATTCGATTCGGGAGCACTGCGTATATGAGTTAATTGAGTTTAAAGGATAAGCATCAATTTGTATTGAATTGGAGATCCACATTAATTCGAAGTGACTTGGATAACCAAAATAATACTGCAACGTCGCCATTTATGGGGACGTAATAGGAATCCACATCAATTCGTAGTGACTTGGAGATCCAAAATACTACTTATAACGTCGCCATTTATGGCGACGTTATTGGGATCCACATCAATTCGAAGTGACTTGGATATCCAAAATACTATTTATAACGTCGCCATTTATGGCGACGTTATTGGGATCCACATCAATTCGAAGTGACTTGGATATCCAAAATACTATTTATAAC
>JANOPQ010000138.1:0-7606 GCA_031421935.1 Bacteroidota bacterium
GCTGGAGCGATAGTACAATTGGCTTTAAAAAAAGCAATTTAGTCCCTAATGACGGCGAATATCATCTGATAACGGATTCCTTTAAAATTGTGGGTAATCCAAGATTTGAAGAGCGATACTACTCCAATGGTAATAACGATAAATGGAAAAGAAATCCAAGAGTAGGGCAATATGAATTTATGTTAGTGGTTTGTACTGATGAAACTATATATAAAGAGGTTCCACAAGCTTTGCAGAATATTCATTTGAAAAATGAAAATCATTACGTAAACCCTTTTGATTTTTTTAAATTTAGAATTAGTGATGACATCAAAGATTTAGCAGTTTTTGGAACTGAAAGCAAGTTGAAAATAGTCGCAAATTTAACGTTGAAGAATGGCGTTTACATCGACAGTAGTAGCTATACTAGCAAAGAAAAAAGCAAATACTTCTGTGAAACATGTGGAGCAACTCTTCAACTTCACAAGTCCGCATGTTTCGAGCAATTTAAACCATTTGTTTCACCGGAAAATTCTTTTGATAATATTCCATTGATAGCTGATATTGAAACAGAAGAGTTTAATAGAACGGACTATTATTGGTATAAAAATTTTATCCCAACCGAAGAACGCATTCGAACAATTGCATTAGGACCAAGATATGCTTGTGAGACTGTCAACTATTTACCTGAAAAAAAATTAATTTCCATTATAAATCCAGCCAGCAAAGATTCTGATTTGCGAAAAGAAATTTCGGGTATAAAAACCCGTCATGGATTTACATATGGTAAGTATCAAGTAAAATGTAAACTCACAAAATTGTTGAACTCTTCGCATATGTGGAACGGAATTACCAATGCCATTTGGTTGTTGGGACAATCAACTGATCCATGGAATGCAAGACGAATATGTAAAAACGGTTTTATTCCTGAATATATGGCAGATTCAAAAACTCCACTAGTAGCAACGACTAGCTATTCGGAAATAGATTTTGAAATAATAAAAGCTCAAGGGTATTGCCCTTCCAATACATATCCTCCTTTTTTCAGACAAACTACTTCTAAGAAGCAAATAACCTCTTGGTTACCTATATTAAACGAAGAATTTAAGGCAGACGATGGAAAAGTCCATATAACTTGTACCAATTGGGATATGGGTTGTAAAGACCCTTCTCGATATAAAGCGGGTTGTGTACCCACTCAATATGGAGGAAGTGTATTTGAATCTTTCCGCTATGGAACTGAAAACAGTCGAGGGGTTACCGGAGGAAGTATGGAATATGATTCTGTTCTTTTTGGAAGCCCGTATTTCTATTTTGAGATAGATTGGCAACCCAATCAAATTATCTGGCGAGTAGGACCAGAAAAAAACAATATGCATGTAGTCTGTTACATGGACAGCAGTTATACTACAGTTCCAAACAATCAAATGCTACTAATAATAGATCAAGAATTCCATAACACAAAATGGTGGAACGGGGCTATTTATGATCAGTGGAATATACCCTTTCCAGCTAAAGATATTGAAGGATTAATTTATGAAGTTACGATTGAATAATACTTTAGCAGTCTATGGGTAAAATAACTTGTAGAATAAAACACTTTTGTACTGTCCAATTTTCTGTGGCGGATGTTCTTTAAAAATAGGTCTGTTTAACTGTTTTAAATCATTAACAACTAGAAATGGCGGTTTGTTAATCATAGCTTGTTGAATAGCTTCATCATTTGCAATATCAGCAACACTCCAACCTTTTAAATTAAGAAAGTATAAGGCAATGTTAGGACTTCTATCTAAGATGGCAATTACCTTGTCGGTAGACTTAAGTCCCAATTTAATAACATACGGTTCAACTGATTGATAATCCTTGTATTTTCCCCATTGTGTAAGCCAACAATGTTCATCCATTCTAAATTCCTGATGACCTCTATTAAATTTTACTCCGAATAAAAGTAAAGCGATCAGTACTATTACAATTCCGGAATTAAATTTGGCTCCGATTTTCAATTTTTCCAATGAATTAAAAGCCAATAAAAACATAAAGAAAAGGAGTGGTAGCAAGGTGATAATATAATAATCATGGTCACCAAACTGGACAAACATCATGTAAACAAAAGAAAGGACTCCAAATAAATAACCAATAAAAATTAAAATCAATTGTTCATTTACCTTTCTTATTTGAAAAAGAATAAAACCAATGGTCACTAAAAAAAGATAATAAAAAGCCTTAGGGAAATAAAACTGCACCCAAATTTCATTGATATGCTTGGCTACATTTTTAATAGCATCCCAGCTTTCTGGGCGCATTGATTTCATAAGAAAAACAGTTAAGCCATACGTTTCATTCAGATATTTGGCATAGGCATACCAACTATAAGTTAACCCAAAGACAATGAGGCAAGCAAGAAGGACTAACGGTCGAGTGAATTTTAACGTAGTGAGTTCAAAATTCCTTTTTCTTATATAGGACCAGATAATAAGTCCCATCATAATGATTACACCAATTGCGCTAGTCAATTTTATTAATACAGCAAGCGATGCAAATAGAGTTAAAAGAAAAAATCTTAGAAAGGAAGGCTGTTTAAAATAGGAAAAGAAAAAATACCAAGCTATCATCATAAATCCAAAACTAGCAGTATCAGGAATAAAATTAGCTGCGTAATATGTCAAAATGGGAGTAATTGAAAATAAGAAAACGGATAGATAACGATAACTTATATTATTCAGAAAAAATCCAGTTATCAAGTAAGATGCATATAAGCCACAAGCATAAACGATAAACATTAATAATCGATACCAAAATTCACTAAAGCCAAAAATTTTATAAAGTACTGCAGCTCCATAATTCATAATGGGAAATTCAAGTCCTGTAATTCCATCTCCATTTTTGGTCTCATGAACACGGGGCAAAAATAAATTCATTTCTTCTTGAGCATAATTACGAGCAATAGATCCTCGATCGCACATTGCCCACATATGTACTGACTGAGGACGTTGTTTCATGATTGTAAAAACATGCGTTGCCCCGCTTACTAAAAGTAACAATACTAAGAAAACAATATTTTTATACTTTTCCATATTGCTAATAATAAATTCTCTTTATAGTTTTTTAAAAATAAATAGTGTTCTAAACTTCAACAACGGCATTAATCTTTTGATGCTACATTACTTTCATCCACAATATACAATGGTCTCTTTCTCACATTCGCACTCAACCTACTTATGTATTCACCAATAATACCAATACATATAAGTTGAACACCACCAATAAATAATACGGCTAAAATTAACGAGGTCCAACCTGGAACGAAGTCCTTTGAAACGAAACGAGCATAGAGCGCATACAAGCTAACCAAGAATGTTACACCACTTACAATAAAACCAGCAATGGTTGCAAATTTTAATGGTAAATTAGAAAAACCAGTAATGCCATCTAAGGCAAATCGAATCATTTTCTTGTAAGTATAACCTGTCTCACCAGCGTTACGCTGATCGCGATCGTATTCAATATAAGTTTGACGAAAACCAGCCCATGAAATTTGTCCTCTTAAAAATTTTTGCTGTTCAGGCATTTCCTTTAATACATCAACAATTTTTCGATCCATAATTCGAAAATCACCTGTGTCGAGTGGAATTTTTACAGAAGTGATTTTAGATAATATTCGATAAAACATTTTGGCTGTAAATTTCTTCAAAAAGGATTCTCCAACTCGAGTTCTACGACGAGCGTAAACTACTTCAAAACCATCTTTCATTTTTTCACGCATCTCTACTATTAACTCTGGTGGATCTTGTAAATCGGCATCAATGATCACGATATGTTTACCAAGGCATTTGTCTAATCCAGCGGTAACTGCAATTTGATGACCAAAATTTCTACTGAAGTTAATAAACTTTACTGAGGAATCAGTCTTTGCTAATTCCCTAATTAATTGAAGTGAATTATCTGCGCTCCCATCATTTACAAACAATAATTCATGGGATGTACTGATGTCGCTAATTACCTTTTTCACCCGCATATATAATGGAGAAATATTTTTCTCTTCATTATAGATAGGAATGATTACTGAAATTTCTACTTCCATTATTGGGATCTATATTTAATCAATTACCATCTCTGGAACATCACCTCTCACCACCAACTTACCAGCTGTAGCTTTTCGGATATCCTCCACCGTTACACCGGGTGCTCGTTCTAATAAAACAAAGCCTTCGCCGGGCACTACTTCTAATACCGCGAGCTCTGTCACTATTTTCTTCACACATTTTACTCCAGTAAGCGGCAAAGTACATGAAGGCAATAATTTACTTTCGCCGGCTTTGTTGACATGTTGCATGGCCACAATAATATTTTGCGCTGCGGCTACTAAGTCCATCGCTCCGCCCATTCCTTTCACCATCTTACCTGGAATTTTCCAGTTAGCAATGTCTCCATTCTCGCTTACTTCCATCGCACCTAAAATAGTGAGATCTACTTTTCCTGCGCGAATCATTCCGAAGCTTAAAGCGGAATCGAAATAAGCGGTGCCGGGTACTTCGGTGATTGTTTGTTTACCTGCATTGATTAAGTCAGCGTCTTCTTCGCCGTCGAAAGGAAAGGGGCCCATGCCGAGCATTCCGTTTTCCGACTGTAAAGTAACGTTTACTCCTTCGGGAATATAGTTGGCTACTAAAGTAGGGATGCCAATGCCAAGGTTGACATAGTAACCGTCTTTTACTTCTTTTGCAATGCGTTTGGCGATCCCTACCTTATCTAACATTTCGTTTCGTTTTATGCTTACTATGGAACACTGATTTATTATGATGATTATGATTAATTATGATTTTGAACGAACTGTTCTTTGTTCAATTCTCTTCTCATAGTTACTGCCTTGGAAAATACGTTGAACGTAAATTCCGGGGACGTGAATTTGGTCGGGATCTAATTCGCCGGCGGGAACTAATTCTTCTACTTCTGCCACCGTAATTTTTCCTGCCATCGCCATTTGCATATTGAAGTTGCGTGTAGTTTTGCGGAAGATGAGATTACCGTGTGTATCGCCTTTCCATGCTTTTACTAAGGCGAAATCAGCATCGAAGGCGTATTCTAACAAATGATCGACACCGTTGAAGTTACGCACTTCTTTCCCTATGGCCACTTCGGTTCCCACACCGGCACGTAACCAAACAGCGGGCATTCCATACGCCGCTGCCATGCATCTTGTAGCCAATGTACCTTGTGGAATTAAATCTACTTCTAGTTCTCCACTTAATAATTGTCTTTCGAATTCGGCATTCTCGCCCACATATGATGAAATCATTTTTTTTACCTGACGCGTTTTTAGCATCAACCCAATTCCGAAATCATCCACACCTGCATTGTTTGAAATACAAGTAAGACCTTTAGATCCCTTTTTTACTAATGCGGTGATACAATTCTCTGGAATTCCACAAAGACCAAATCCACCAAGCATGATCACGAGGTTATCTGTTAAATCCTTTATTGCATCGTCTGCATTCTTTACTACTTTATTCATATCTAAGTGCTCTGCTTACAAAAATATTAAAATAGGGGACATATCCATAATTATTTGGACCCTTATTAAAATTTATAGGTCGATGAGAATGAGGAACAAAACGATAGAGTATCCTTGAACCTTCATTCATTAGAATCTTTTAATGAAAAGGGACGAGTAAAACATTTTAATTCTTTCCATAGAAGTAGTAAAGTTGTTAGGAACAAAATAGCTATAAATCCGGGATGATACGGAAGCGGAGCCCTATAAATTACTTCAGGAAATCGACAGTGATGCATGAGAATATCCAGACTCAAGAAATAAGCAAGCGATAGAAGAATATAAATCAAATAATTTCTATTGATGATTGAAGCCGTTCCAACAAATAAGATAGCAGCATGAATGTATCTTTCGTGCATCTGTGTATTGAAATAATAGAACACCAAATTAATGGTTGCGGCTCCCAATAAAATTAATGGCCCCACTTTAAACAACTCTTCTTTTGAACTAAAAGCAGATCGTTTACTATATTTTATAAATGGTTTTAACGTGAAAATTAAAGCAATAAAAAAAAGTATCATTCCCCAAGACCTCAGCGTAATTCCTAAAAACAGAGATGAGTCAGGCATCCAAACCAAATCTTTTCCATAAAAAATAAGATGCCATAAATTATATGCGTGCATGCTTACAGCTGGAACACGATCGATGGCCCCAAATGTGATTTCAATCAATTTCATTCCTTGCCCATGAATAATAAATGGAGCAGAGAGGATCAATATTGAAAGTAAAAAAATTAAAGTCGATTTAAAAAATCTCAACTTCGATTCCCATAACCATCCCGAATAAATTAAAAGCAATAAGGGCCCCAAAAAGATCGCTTGTGGTTTCATCATTAAACTGAAGCCAAAGGCGGCAATAGCCCAGTATGGCTTTTCAAAAATTATAAAAACTAACGTGAGAAAACAGAAAAACATATACATACTGTCCACCTGTCCCCAAAGTAATGTAGTATATAAAAAAGCTGGATTCAATAAAATTAACCATGACCAATACGGTGAACGTTCATAACGTTGAAGCATATACGCAGCTAATAATACACTTCCCACATCAAAAACAAAAATCAAACTTTTCAGAATAGGAATACTCGTCTCAAGTGATGTAGGACAGAGCCAAACATACACTTGCAACAGATAAAGTAATCCAGGTTGGTAATTAATTACAGGATCAGTGTACGCTGCAGAAAAACCATGTTGTTGAATGTACTTCGCCCATTCAATCCACCAATGAACATCGGCTGCGAAATACAAAGGAGGCATAATAAAAATGATGATTCCCGACAGAAGAAGAGTAGCAAAACAAAATTTTGTAAATGGATCTAGATTAATTTTCATCTTCTATTTCGATCCTTGTCAAATCACTTTCTTTGATTAAATTCCAAAATCTGTCCCGCCATTTTGTTGCTCTGCTGGCTTTTTATATTGCTTGCAGTCGAGCTCGACACCCAATGGTTTCTCTGGCTTTTCAAAATCATTTTTAGAATAATTCAAGTTAGGATCGGCATACACTTTTTTCATATACAATCCCCAAATAGGCAATGCGGTATTAGCACCTTGTCCAAGTTGTGTAGTGCGAAAATGAATGGATCGATCCTCACAACCCGCCCATGCGCCACTCACTAAATCAGGAGTGATACCCATAAACCAACCATCACTATTGTTTTGTGTTGTTCCTGTTTTACCTGCAATATGATTTGTAAATCCGTATTTTGATCCACGTAAACGAGCACCAGTACCAAACAGTGTAACACCTTTCATCAAATTCAATACGAGGTAAGCAGTTTCTTCACTGATGGCTTCCACTTTTCGCGGAACAAAATCTTGCAACACCGCTCCATTTTTATCTTCAATGCGCAAAATATATTGAGGCTCGGTATACACACCTTTGTTAGCAAATGTACTATACGCCGCTACCATTTCATATACTGAAACGTCCGCAGTTCCTAATGCAAGTGAGGGAACGGGATCAAGTGGTGAAGTGATGCCCATCTTACGTGCAACTTGCACCACAGCATCCGGACCAAATTGTTTCATCAAGTAGGCAGAAATACAATTCACAGATTCGGCTAATGCTTCTTTC
>JANOPQ010000139.1:0-22725 GCA_031421935.1 Bacteroidota bacterium
CCTACAAGACCCGTTCCATCAAGGATGGTTCCTGACTCACTCACACCTTGAAGTGTTAATGATCTGTCGATGACTACACGCTCGTTATATGTTCCATTACTTATTTCTAAAACATCTCCCGCTATTGCAGCGTTGATTGCGTTTTGAATTCCACAATGATTTGTTAACTGCGTTAAATTTTGAACGTTAAACGCTCCATCATCAATTGTTAAATCGCAATCATCATCAATACCATTACAAACTTCTGTTGCACCTGGATTGATGGCTGCGTTTGCATCGTTACAATCAGTATTGTTGGTAGAGGTGTTTGCCGGTTGAACGCAAGCTAAAACACTTGAGCCTGCATCTCCGTAAGCATCACCGTCAACATCTGCATACCAAGTTGAATTAGCAAAAGAAGCATCCGCTGTACTGAAAACAATAGGAGTAGTTCCTGCAGTTGGATTCACTGTATTTCCTGCTCCGGTCCAAACACCTGTTGCAGAAGTACCAGGACAAGCAGTAACTGCTGCCGTAGCTACATCACGTGATTCAACACGCTGAACTCCGTTTGCAAGTGTGGTTGGAATATAAGAACCCCAACTTCCGGTTATCCCATCTACGCTACCATTATACCATGTAGTGTAAGTAGGAGTAATACCATCAGATTCAATCCATGATCCCCATACTGGGCGACCTGTACCTGCAGTATTGTCATATAAGAAAACCATATTCTCGGCAGTACCAAATGAAGTTCCGCGAACGGCACGTCCACTCGTTGTAGCTGCAATCATAGAAATTGTATTCGTTGTACGAATACTTTGTGTCATGATTGTACCGCCTGCACCATCGTTTAATTGTAAATAAAAATAAACATTATTCCCATCTGCAAAAACAGCATTCCCAGTGGGAACCATACTAAACCATCCAGTATAATTTCCAGAACCATCCGTTGAAAATTCTGCATAGCGTCCAGAAGCCGTGAATTCATCACCACCCATTAAAGTACCTGCAAAACTCTTATTAGAAGATTGTCCAACAATATATCCATTTCCACCAGCAGTATTGTTAATTGCATAAAAATTACCTGGAGCGATACTCAGCCCAAGAGAAGCATTCGTTGATGCACCAGTAAAGTAACGATAGGTAGCAGAAGGAGTCAATCCAGAAAGTGACAAACGACAAACATAAGGAAGTCTTTCTCCAGCTGTATTTCCATTAATAGCATATTGCGGTAAAATATTTTCCGCTATAGAAGCAGAACCAGTAATTGAAATACTGCTGCTTGTTGCTAACGTTAATGATCCTGAATTAGCTTCAAGTACATAGGTTCCACCTGCATCAAATTGAACAGCATTAAAAGTGGCTACTCCTGCTACACAAGCGTTGCTTACAGTACCAGCAAGGTTACCAGCACCAGAAACTTTAGTAAGAGTGACGGTACCTGTGTACGTATTATCAACTGTTAAATCGGGACGAAGCGCCTGAACTGTAAAAGAAGAAATATTTATACCAGAAGTACCTGTAGCTGGGAAACCTGAAAATGCAAGTTGATTTGCGGCTGCTAAAACATTAAATGCTGCGCTTGTTCCGGCTGTTAAAATATCTCCGCTCGTTCTTGTTGCCGTTAAGGTTACTCCTGTTCCTGCAGAAGAAAGTGTAACACCAGAAATCAAAATTGAATTTGTACCAGCAATTATAGATCCTGTTGTTGTTCCTCCGATAGATCCGCCGCCTGTATTACTCAAAGAAATTCCAGTAGTGGTCACTACATTTGAAGGAACATTACTTCCATCTTGAGACTGTACTGTTACATCAAATCCACTTCCCACAGTAGGAGAAGAGGGTGTGATAGATGTGATAGCAAGTTGTGTAGGAGTTGAACCACTAATTAAATTAACGGATCCTCCAATAGCTAAACTATAATCGGTAGGACCAGAAGTTAATGATCTACCAATTGCAAATGTTCCTCCAGTTGCAGAAGCACCCCATCCATTTAATCGAATGGTAATGGTTGTTCCACTTGCAACATTTTGTAATGCAGAAATACCTGCCAAGTTAATTTGTGTTTGTGCAACACCTCCAGTGGTAGTTGAAGTAAAACTAATATCAGAACCAATGTCTGTAAAATTTGTACCATCCGTAGAATACCTCCAAATAAAAGCATTAGGTCCAGTACTTGATCTTCTAAATCTAACATCAAGAGTACTTAAAGATACTTGGTAGCCAGATTGAGCGCTTAATGTAAAAGACATACCACGGTTATTACTCACCGCATCCGTTCTTGTACCTGCCGCAGCATAATTTGTTGAACTAAATGTATTCGCTAATGCAGTAACATTTACACCACCATTTCGAATAAGTGTTGCCGTGTTTAAATTTGCATCTAACGTTGAAGCATTCATACCTACTTCGTTACCTGCAGCGCCAAATAATTGCCACGCCGCAATCTGCCCGAAGCTTAGCGTTGAATTAATACAAAGCAGTAGTACTGCAAAGAATTTAAGCCATGGCTGCAACAAGGAAGTTGTTTTCATAGATGGATTTGTGTCAAAATTTTTCATGATATGTTAGTTTGGGTTTATTTCGATTAAAGTGAGGAAAATTTATGAATGTATACTTGAGGAATGAATAAAACATTCCTCGTCGCATCTGAAAAAGAAGCGGAGGAGAAATAAAACACATTTGCGGTGTGATAAAAGTGAAGCAAGAGTAATTGGTTTGAGGTGTCCGGGTTGAATTATCAAATGAAAAAGTAAATCCCAGTAAAGACCAGGAAGTTCTTTAAGCCATTAAGACAATACATCGCAATTTAGAAATCAATTAGGTACCGTGCAAGTTATTAAATTTTTTATGACCAATATCAGCAATCAACAAGAACCACAATATTGATTATCAACACTAAACATAATAATTAATTTTTAACAAATCCTATTTTTATTAACAATTTTTATTAACAATTTTGATTGAATCGATAAAAAATTCAGAAGAAAATCAAGGATTCAAAAAAAAATTAGGAAAAGAAAAACTGTGGTGACTTCTTACTCAATCTTTAAAAAATCATCTAAAAGAATCGAGAAAAGTTGAGTTCATGTAGATCTTACAACTTCAAAAAAGAATAACCCGCTTCGGTAAAATATTTCAAAATGGTTGGTAAAACTTTTAACATTCGTGGAGCTGCCTTTACACTATCGTGGAAAACAATAATAGAGCCGTTGGCTGCATGATCAATTACATTTTTCTCTACTTGCTCTGTTGAAACCTTCTCATCAAAATCACAACTGATTACATCCCACATGATGATTTGGTATTTATTTCGCAATGAAAATAATGTTCGAGGAGTAAGCTTTCCGTAAGGAGGACGAAATAGATTGGAGTCAATTACTTTACTGGCTTCCTCCACATCGTTCAAATAAAAATCACTATTCACTTTCCAGCTATTCGGATGGGTATGGGTATGATTTCCGATCGAATGTCCTTCTGTTTTTATCCTATTATAATGAGTAGGATGTTTCTTCACATTTTCTCCAATGCAAAAAAAAGTAGCCTTTGCTTTATATAAAGCTAAAAGATCCAACACTGCAGAGGTTACTTCTGGTGTTGGACCATCATCAAATGTTAAATATAAAATCTTTTCATTGGTAGGTTTATTCCATACCACTCCAGGGTATAAAAAACGGAGATATGTGGGTGGTCGAACCATGTTTTTAATTCAGAATGCAGAATTCAGAATTCAGAATTACCCCACCCCCTTTTTATAATTAAGAAGTATGAATGCAGAATGCAGAATTCCCCCACCCCCTTTTTTTAATTCAGAAGTATGAATGCAGAATTCCCCCACCTCCTTTTATTTAATGCAGTCCCGATAGCTATCGGGATATGAATTCAATCGAAGTAAGACTAATTCCTAATTCGAAGAATGGTTATTATTTCAAAGGACTCTCCATAATTCTGAATTCTTAATTCCTAATTCTGAATTAACGTGTGTACACCTCTTCCAACTTCTTAAACCTAGGTTCGAGTTGTTTCACAATATCATCTTGTCCGGCTGCTTTTGACATCCGTATTAATTCAGAGAAGATCGCCATCGCTTGATTCATTTCTTTATCCACGAACTTCAGATACTGCGTTCCTTTCAAGGAGAAATAATAATGCAAATCGTCTTCATAAATATCGGCCATACGAAGTGTAATTGCTCTGCCCATATCCATAGCGTGTTTGCGTCGCGCTTCTGGTAATTCAATGGTATTGCTGGTTAGACTTCCATCTGGACCAATAGCAGGCTTGCTAATTCCTTTTGCAGCTGTGAAATACTGCTCAACAGGGCGCAACATCATTACATTATAGGGTACCGTTTTGTCAGGAATTTCTAGGTTCATCTTATCAAGAACAGCAACACTAGAATCCAATTTTCCTTCTGTTAATAATCCATCCGTTAATCGAGAGAAATTATTTCTGAAGTTCATGGTCATGTTTAAGTTGTTTTGATCGAGGTACACATCTTCACGATTCATATTTCCCCACAAGAACTTACCCATCATGTTTTGATACATGGTTTTTGGATCTACACGTCCCGTTTGCCCAGAGGCGTCGGCGCTAGTACGAATCGGAACAAAACGATATGCCAATCCTTCCAACTGGAAGTAAGGCTCAAGGCTCAAATAACTATCATTCCCTACGGTTACCGCAAAATAAATTGGTCGTGTCCAGTCGTTGTTTGCAATCAAATCCAAGATCATCAAATCAGCTTTCATCAAATAAGAACGATCGATATCCCAGAAAATAGTGTCAACAATTTTACTTGCATCTTCTGGTCTTACAACACCATTCTTTAACACCGCCGCTTTATCAACTTTAATAAATAATTTTTTAGTTGGTAAATAATTGAGCGATGATCCACCTTGTGTACGCACTTTCGCTTCCTGATTTTCACTTTTGATGAATTCCATCACCTCCTTTGCATCCGTATAACCTGGAATTTGTCGGTCGTAAAAAGGAACATAATCTCGTGTTCCTTGTACATACTTCTCACGTGTTAAGGAGAAAGGCACCGCATCACTTTGGTACGCTTTGCGTTTCATTTGATCGATGTACCAATCGGTATTTAATAAACTCAAGTTGACTACTCGTGTATCGGTTCGCACGTTTTCTACATCCTGAGCATACCAAAGCGGGAACGTATCATTATCTCCATTGGTAAAGATGATGGCATTGGGCGCAGTACTTTGCAAATAATTCCATGCAATATCACGAGAAGTTAAACGGTGCGAACGATTATGATCATCCCATCCTTCCTTCGCCATAATTCCAGGAACAGCAGCCAAACAAACAATGGATGTTAAAGCACCTGCTATAGGCATCGACATTTTTTTCTGTCTAAGTTTATCGGCCAATGCAGCTACTCCTAAACCAATCCAGATTGCAAAAGTATAGAACGATGCTGCGTATGCATAATCACGTTCACGTGGTTGATACGGGTATTGATTCAAGTATAAAACAATCGCCATTCCAGTAAAGAAGTATAACAACATTACTGTCCATGCATCGTGACTATCTCGACGATAATGCCAAATCATTCCAATTAATCCTAATATTAAAGGAAGGAAATAAAAACAATTTCTTGCTTTATTGTCCATCATCCCTTTCGACAAATTATCTTGAGGACCGAGTCGCATGGCATCTATGGCTTTAATGCCACTCAACCAATTTCCTTTAGTGATTCCGCCATGGCCTTGCATATCATTTTGTCGACCAGCGAAATTCCACATGAAATATCGCCAATACATATGTATCACTTGATAGTTCCAAAAGAACTTTAAATTTTGAGCAAACGTTGGTTTTTGATCGCCTTTTATTCCTGCCCATTCTTTATAGGCAGTAATATGACTTTCTTGTGCACTATACATACGAGGGAAAATCGTGCTGAATGCTGGATCATAGATCGGAGTTATTTTACGTGTTGTCTCAATGTATTTATCTTCGCCCTTTGTGTATTGCATCGCACCTTCTTCTAAATCGGTTTGACGTGCATTGTAATACTGACCAAAGAATAGAGGGCGATCACCGTATTGTTCACGATTAATATATCCTAATAAGTTGAATGCATTTTCGGGATCATTTTCATCCATAGGTGGATTCGCTGCTGAGCGAATTACAATCATGGAATAAGAAGAGTATCCTAATAAAATAAATACCACACATAGTAAAGATAAATTCCACAAAGGCATGTTGCGTTTCACCGTATAATTTAATCCATAAACGATTGCCGCAATGATGATCAAGAAGAACGTAATGAAGCCCAACCAAAAAGGAGCACCTATTCCATTCACAAAGAACAATTCAAATTTAGAAGCAAGCTTTACAAAGCCCGAAATAATTCCATACTGAATAAATCCTAAGATTGCCACACCAAGCGCAGCTGTTTTTATCACTCCGGAAGTAGAAGGTTTAAACTTCTTGAAATAATAAATGAAAGCCAGTGCTGGTATCGTCAATAAATTCAATAAGTGAATTCCGATGGATAATCCCATCAAATAAGCAATAAGGATAATCCAACGATTTGCATGCTTCTCATCGGCTACCGACTCCCATTTAAACATGGCCCAGAAAACGATGGCTGTGAAGAAAGAGGAAGAAGCATATACTTCACCTTCTACTGCTGAAAACCAAAACGAATCACTAAAAGTATAAGCAAGTGCGCCTACAAATCCAGCACCCATGATCGCAATAATATTTCCACCATCCGCTTCCTGATTAGGAGCAAGAATTTTTTTCGTTAATATGGTAATCGTCCAAAACAAAAAGAGAATTGTTCCTGCACTCATTAAAGCACTGAGAACATTAATCATCACAGAAACCTGTGTGAGATCAGAGCCTGCGAACAGACTCATCACCCTTCCCATCATCATAAAAAGTGGTGCACCTGGAGGATGACCTACCTGTAATTTAAAAGAAGAAGCGATAAATTCACCGCAGTCCCAGAAGCTCCCAGTAGGTTCAATGGTACTGATATAAACGAAGGAAGAAATGGCGAAGATGATCCAGCCACATAAATTGTTGATAAAGCGATAGTTCTGCATAGTCTCTAGACAATGTGGCGAAGTTAGAAAATATTAGGATTATTGGATGATATTAACACGAATTAAACATTCATTTAACTTGTCGCCCATCCGTCATTTCTCACACAAACCTTTTTAACCATGTATTGTGGGCTTATTCTTTAAAAAGGGTCACATCTAAATAGAATCCAAAACCATTTCAAAAACAGCTATTCCCCTCTCAAAAGATATTCATCCGATTAAACTTCGCATTCACCCAATTTGACAAAATTTTAATCATTCGATAATAGTGAATCCGAAGTTAAAGTCATACCTTAGCACCAATGTTAAACTGGGGTAAATATGCTCTTCTAATAATTCTTTTCGCTTGTAGCGGATTGATCGTCAACGCCCAGACGAATCCAGCGCCTTTTAATTTAGGAGGGGGAAATTATTTTTTTGGTACTTGGGCTAGTTCGCAACCTGCTGGGACTTATCCTGCTAATATGTATTTTCATACTTGCGCTCGCGACTCCAATCCTTTATTGGGAGATCCTACCACAGCAAACTATACCGGCGTATATAACTTAGGAACGTTGAATCGTTTTATAGGATTAGCCGATTCAGGATACTCTCAATTTAATTATTCTAAATCCCCCAATACTATTGGAGCATCGGTTTTAGGACTCAACTCCACAGGCAGAACAGATTTAATTGTTACGTGGACATCAAAAACTTGGGCTGTTGGAAATGCCTATAACATACGATTACAATATCGGATATCTACGGTTTCCCCTTGGTTGGATGTGCCAGGCCCCGTAGAATATGTGTATAATGGAACACCACCTAATCGTCAAACAATTTCGGTTAACTTATCAATAGCTACAGCAAACGCGGTTGACAATAGAACCAATATGCAATTACGATGGAAATATTATTATGTGAGTGGGTTTGGAGCTAACTCTTGTAATTTATCTATAGATGATATTACCGTTTCCAGCTTAGCGGCTGTTGGAGATAATATTTCAACAGGCGTAATCAGTGGCTCTCCTTTTTGTGTATCTGCCTCTACTTCGGGTTCGGTTACGGTACCCTTTACGTATGCATCGGCAGCAAATTTCCCTGCAGGCGGATGTACTTTTTCAGCTGAGCTCAGTAATTCGGCAGGGCAATTTTTATCTCCTACAGTTATTGGAACAGTGGTATCAAATGCCAGTGGTGCACAAAGTATTTTATGCACTTTACCGCCAGGATTAGGAACTGGAACATCGTATAGAATTCGGGTAACTTCGGATGTACCTCCTGTGTTAGGAGTAGATAATGGAAGCGATTTAACCATCTATTTGTCGCCTTTTGATGTGACATCACCGGGTGCAAACTGCATCAACTTAGGTTCTAATATTTCGTGGGTACTTCCTGTAGGATGTTATAACGAAATTATGGTAGTGGCGCAACCGTTAGTTCCCTTCACCGTGAATCCCGCTGGAAATGGTAGCGCTTATACTGCCAATGCTACTTACGGATCTGGAACGGCCTATGAAAGTGGATTTGTCGTTTATAAAGGACCTGGCACTAATGTTACTATAAACAATTTGGCAAATGCTACTTTGTATTATTTCAAAATATTTGTTCGTTACGGAAATGACTGGAGCAGTGGTGAAGAAGTTTCTTGCTCCCCTGGCGGAGGGACGTTGTTAAAGCGAGGAGACTTTGTTGTATTAGGAGTTAATGCCAACAATTTTGCATGCGGACAACCAACTGGTGCGGATGAAATTAGTTTGGTTTGCTTTCGCGACATAGCTACAGGTACGACCTTAGATATCACGGATAATGGATGGCAGCGAGCCAATCCTAATCGTTGGGGGAATACAGAAGGTACAGTGAGGATGACTCGGACTGGAGGAAATATTATAGCAGGAACTGTGTTAACTATTCGTTTTGATGGGAATGGCAACGGCAGCAGCGTGGCTCCCGATGCAGCATGGACCTTTACTAACTTAAATGGTGCAAATCAGTTTGATCTCAATGTGGGGGGTGATCAATTTTTCTTTATGCAAGGTGGTAATTGGATTCCAGGTTCTCCACCAGCTCATGATGCTCAATATACAGGCACCATACTTTTTGGTTTTAATACTAAATCCTTATGGATTAATTATGCTTTTTCCACACAAGAAAGTGGTTCATATCCAAATTTGGATTGTTACAGCATTACTCCTGCTTCTGGTTCCGATTGGATTAAATTTACTGGCACTTACCCTACTTCTTTAAATCCAAAAACACAGCGCAATTGGGTGGATAGTATCAATGATGCCTCCAAATGGGTTCGACATACAAGTTGTTCAAATTACAATAATACTAGTCCTAAATACTTAAATCCTGATGATACTTTAGTTATAATTGCTGGAGGATATTTAAGAGGAAAGTGGATTGGCTCTAAAAGTACAGACTGGTTCACGTGTGATAATTGGGAAGACTTTGTAATTCCAGACAGCACCACTAACGTTTGGGTCCCTCCAACTGGAGTGACATTTAATTGTCGTTTAAAACTTGATTCTACTCATTATTGTCGAGACATGACAATTGAGGGTTATAAAGTCATTGGTGCAGATACGAATGTACGTGTTCTTCGTATTTTAGGGAACTTAAATATTACAGGCGGTGAATTAGATTTCAGTGATAATAATCCAAATACTAGAGATGGCGTTATCCAATTAAAAGGAAACTGGACCAACTTTAATGAAGCTGCTTTCCGCGAAGGAAATAGTCGTGTTTATTTTATCGGTACATCTTTACAAGCTATTAACACGCCTGTGAAAGAAGTTTTTTACAGATTAGACATTGATAATTTGGCGGATATTAGTGGTGGTACAAATTTACAAGTTGATAATATTCTCACTTTAACGAATGGTTTAATTAATACGGGAGCTAATGAAGTGTATATCACTTCTACAGCTGTAACCAGCATTGCAGGGTATGCCCTTAGCCGTTATATCAATGGAAAATTACGTAGGCAAATCACGATTAGTGGCATTTATGATTTTCCAGTAGGCGCTGCTACAGGGTATGAGCTTGTCACCTTAAACATCGTGAGTCAGGTGGGAATGGCTAACATTATTGCTGGCTTCAATGCTCCTTCGCCTGGTGCTGCACCAAACCCCTTACTTTGTTTTGTAAATGGAAGTTCAATTGCAAATAAACTCGATGCTGGGAGCTGGAGTATAGTGCCAAACATTGTTCCCACTGCGATGAACTTAGATTTGACGCTAAGAGAAAGAGGACATACCAACTCAGTGGCGCCAGCAACTCGATACGGAATTATTCGAAGAGACGATGCATCTAGTACTTGGCTCGGTTCTCCTTTTGGTACACATTCAAATGTGACTCAATCGGAAGTAGGCGGAACAGCCACTGCAGTTCGAAAAGGTATTACTACCACTACTTTTTGGGGAGACTTTGCTATTGGTTTTGGGAATGCGCCTTTACCGGTAGAATGGCTTTCCTTTGATGCGAAACCAGTTTCAACAAACGTATTACTTCAATGGAAAACGGCGAGTGAAAGTGGAAATGATTATTTTAATGTGGAACGAAGTAGCGACGGAACTTCCTTTGAGACCATTGGGCAAGTTCAAGGTAATGGTACTACGAATTCGATCAGCTCCTATACATTTACTGATTATTCACCGGGCCAAGGGATCATTTATTATCGACTGCAACAAGTGGATATAGATGGGCAATTTGACTTGAGTAAAATCGTTCCCGTTCGTATAGGCGATGGCGTTAGTACACCTTATTTATTTCCGAATCCTGTACGCGATCAAACATACCTTATGATTAACAGCGATGAAAATATAGACCAAGCGATTGAGATTTTTGATCTAGCTAGTCATCTCATTTTTACACAAACGGTAACACTTCAAAAAGGAAATAATTCTGTTCCTCTTTATCTCGACGGATTGCCTGTGGGTGTTTACATGTTAAGAAATGGATCAGCGGTAATCAAACTATTGAAGTATTAGCAACCCGCCTTTATAAGAATCTTACCTCGATTCAGGTATGATTCAAGATTTTTTTGAGCTTCACTACCCCTTAAGAATAGTTCGAGCACATTTTTTTGGAGATATCGATTGATTCATTACCTTTAATCTCGGCAATAGATCCCTTTACTTAAACTGATTTAGTGTTTGAATAAGATTGATCTATTTCTAAGAATGTATTTAATCTAATTCTCATTCACCATGAAAAACAAATTTTACCATTTCACCTCTTACCTACTTGGATTTTTGCTTACATTTTCAACAGTTACTGCTAAAGACAAGTTTAGTCAAGAAGCGGATACACTTGTTAAGGGAGTTCAATGGGTTCAAACGGATGAACGCTTTGGCACCTATTCCTTTATTCAATTGAGATCTGATTTCATCGTTGAAGAATCACAACATTTGAACTGGTTGAAATCAGATGCCTTGGGTTTATCGAATGATTATAATTTTAAATTATCGAATATTGAAAACGATGAATTATCGTATACCCACTACCGTTATAAAATATTTTACAAAGATATCCCCCTCGAACCGGGAACTTTTTATGTTCATGTGCTCAATGGGAACGTAACGAGTGCAAATGGTGAATATTCTATATTCAACTCTTTAGATATCCTTCCTTCCATCTCGCAAGAAACTGCCTTTCAAACTGCGCTACATCATGCACAGATAAATATGAATGATGATACACGTTCTAGTGAAATTGAACTTATGAAATCCGCAGGGCATCTTGTTTTTTTACAATTGGAAGAACAAAAAAAATTAGCTTGGAAATTTGAATTGAAACAAGAAGCGCCAACAGCAAAAGATGTCTATGTGTACATTGATGCGCTATCTGGTGAATATTTACATGAAGAAAATTTAATTCACTATATAAATTATCCCTTAAATGTTCCGAGTATTTACAGCGGTATTGTTCCAATTATTTGTGACAAAACAGCCTCTAATGTTTACTTTCTTAATGAAACAGTAAGAAAAATTAACACCAGAACTTATTATAAAACTTTTGGAGGCTCCTATTTTACCTCTGATATATACAGTCTAGACTCTCTCTGGAATGTCAATTCAAACCTTAAAGCTGGCATTGATGTTCATTTTGGTTTAGAGACATCATTCGACTTTTTTCTCCAAAAATTCAGCAGGGATTCTTATGATAATTTGGGACATATTATCAATGCAAACATTAACTATCCCTATAGCGTTGTGGCTAATTATAATTCGGGATACTTTAATTTTCCTGCCAAGGATAACATGAACCAATTGGAGCAAGTAACCATCGAATTAGTTGGGCATGAGTACGCACATGGAGTTATTAAATCGAGTGCAAATTTGAATTCAACTTCAGAAGCCGGAGGACTCATTGAATCCTTCGCCGACATTTTTGGAATTGCAATTGATTTTTATAAAAATCCAACTACAGCAAATTTCATCCTTGGAGACCGTACAAAAGTAAATGGTGTTCCCGATCGAGATCTCGCCAATCCATTTCAATTTGGTCATCCTTTTGTTTACAATGGGGTAAATTGGATTAACAATAGTCCATACCATTTAGCAGGAGTGCAAAATTATTGGTTTTATCTATTAGTAAATGGTGGAAGTGGAACAACAAACTTCGGAGTTAATTATCAGATTAATTCAATTGTAATGGAGGCTGCATTAAAAATTGCATATCGAACTTTAACTGTATATCTCAGTCCATCTTCAAACTATGCATCAGCACGAACAGGATCAATTCAAGCGGCCATCGACTTATATGGCGCCTGTTCTAATGAAGTGAAAGAAGTTACTAAAGCTTGGTATTCGTTAAACGTTGGAGGAAATTATGTGGATGGAGTAGCTGCTAGTGCTTTGATTTCACAAACAACATTATGCAATGGCATTGCACTTACTCCATTAAATATTTCCATCAATGGAAGTACCTATGAATGGGATTTTGGTGATGGAACAACGTCAACACTCATCAATCCATCTCATATTTATACTCAACCAGGCATTTACACATTAAGTTTAATAGCAACAGGAACGAGTACTTGCAACACCACAGATACCTTAATTATTCCGAACATCACTATAAATCCAAATACAAACCTTGTTCCGGCATTATGTTTACCCACAAAACAAAGTCTTAACGGGAGTGTTGGAATTTATCGAGTTCAATTTGCAGATATTGATAACTATTCAAGTTCTTCTTATAGCGAAGGGAATCAAGATTTTTCTTGCGAAAGCTCTACAACTCTACATCCAGGTGATAATACTGAAATAATTGTAACTACATCAGCAAATACATTAGAGAATGTTAAAGCTTGGATCGATTACAATAACGATGGAGATTTTACTGCCTCTGAAATAGTCTATGAATCTATAGATCAGAAAATGTACCATAACGGTATTATTTTAACAGATAGTAATCCCTTATTAAATACTCCGCTTCGAATGCGTGTTATAGACGACTACCAGCAAATTATTTCAGGAGCCTGTGATACTTTACTCTTTGGGCAGTCGGAAGATTACCGAATAACTTTTGTACCCTCTACAGCTCCACCTATTGTAAATTTTTGGGTTTCAGATACCATTATTCCTCAAGGAGACAGTGTACAATTCTTCGACTTAACGATGAATTCAGGTGCTCTCAGTTGGTCTTTCCCTGGTGGAACTCCTTCTACTTCTACACTTGAAAATCCTTTTGTTACATATAGTCTGCCTGGCGTATATCCAGTAACGTTAGTGGTTACTACTAATTTTGGAACGGATAGTCTCACGAAAACAGGCTACATTCATGTGACAAATACTTATACGATTTGTGTAAGTTCAATCATTTCTAATGAAATCATTGGGACTATTTATGATGCGGGTGGTCCTAATGGACCTGTTTTTGGAACATCCAATTGTGAATTTATGATTGACCCAGGTTGTGCTAATAGTATCACCATAAATTTTTCAGGTATTCAAATAGGGCCAACTGACTACATTACCATTTTAAATAGAGGTCCTTTTGCTCCTAGTGGGGGAAATATTGTGGCTGTATTCAGTGGCAATTTAACGAATGCTTCAGCAACAGTTACTGGAGGTAAAATGCTTGTACAATTTTCAAAAAATTCTACAGTTGCATACAATGGATTTGCTGCTACTTGGACATCAGAAATTTTTGTTGATCAACCCCCCATTTCATCCTTCATCCCAGATAGTTATACACCTCCCTTTCGCAGTCCTGTGCGATTTGAAAATCAAAGTCAAGGAGGAGATCTCGATTTCATATGGGATTTTGGAGATGGTGATTCCTCTGGAACAAGCAATGCAATACATGAATACGATAGTGCAGGCACCTATGTGGTTACACTCATTGCATCAAACTGCTTAGGCGCTGATACAACTTCTTTAACCATTACGGTACAAGAACCACCGCTTATGTTAGTAACCACTGACACCATCGATGTTACCATTAGTTGTGGTGATTCCATTACGGTTCCTGTGATGGTTTACAATAACGGGTTAGGAGATTTGCTCATCAGCGAAAATGGATATACGAATATGGACGACACAATTCATATTCTAGCTTACTCAGCGTATGAGAATTTTTCACAGTCATACTATGGTATTATACTTAATCATTTAAACGTAAATTTTCCAAAATATACATTAACAAAATTTACATCCAGCGATACCAATCTTATAAAACAATCCTTGGAAAATAAACAGGTACTATTATTTCCTTTAGGCTATAACGATCCTGATACCGCATATTCTAATTTCCAATATTTAGTGAATTCATTTATGCAGCGTGGAGGGAATGCTGTTGTATTTGGTGGAACTAATCCTGCTGGAGATAATAGATTGAGAGCAATGAATATTTTAAACGCCAAACCACTGAACGCATATAACTTTGCTAACATTTCAGTTTTAGATACTACAGATTTCTTAACTGAAAATCTTTCCTCTACTTTTCCTCCTGCGAGTTATCAAGGGTATCCAGTTAGTGTTTTAAATAAACATAAAAAGACATTAATTACAAATAACGGAGATGAAATTTTAGTTTATCGAAATTATGGAAAAGGAAAAGGAATTTACAATGGATTAAATACAAACACCAACAATATTACGGTAGGAAGAACCATTGTCAATTGTATTAAATCTGCGCAAAACCGATGGCCCGATTGGTTGCTTGCATCACCCGAGTCTAATATCATTCAACCCGGTGATTCAAGTATTGCTTATTTTACCATTAAGCCTTTAAATTTAACTCCTGGAGTTCATAATGCCTACATACGAATCAATGGAAATGACTCGTCGAATTTATCACATGAATTTGTTTTGCGTTTAAATATCCTCAGTTCTCCATTACTTTCTTTTCAAGATACCTGCCTTGATTTTGGATTAGTGACTGTTGGAGATAGTTTAACTAAAAATATAATCATTCAAAATCCAGGTTGTGACACATTAATCATTACTTCCATTTCGTCAACACAACCTGACTTCACTATCTACGCCGACTCGTTTCTTTTGCCGATTGCTGCGAGTGCAAGTTTCAATGTGAATTTCACACCTCAAACAGTTGGATCTTACTCGGATACTTTATACTTTCAAACAAATATTGGTATCATTCCGTATTGTATAGCTGGAACAGGAACTATTGAACCGATCATTTACTTTACAGATTCTATTTTAAATTTAAGTCACGATGTGTGCGGAGGTTCTGATTCCGTTGGCTTTTGGCTGTACAATACAGGCGGAAATTATTTACATTATAATTTAACGGGTGGTCTAGTTGATTTACCTCGTAGGATTTTAATGAATATTTCTGGAGTAGATTTACAAAACGAATATTTAAATACGATAAATAGTATTCAACAATATTTTCCGAACATTCTATTAGACACTACTTCCTTAACAAACGCTAATACTTTTTTTCCATTATTAAAAAACAAAGACGTAGTTCTTTTTCCACGTCAAGAAACTGGTGCTATTTATATTTCTTCTGTTAGTAATTCTATTAGAAACTTCGTAAATTCGGGAGGAAATGCCATCATTTTAGGGATGAATTTTCATACGAATATTGGATCTAATCCAATAATTTATTCTTCTGGAATTTTTAATGGATCAGATACAGCTGATGTCAGCTCTGGAAATTCAATTGTGTTGGATACTACTGATTGGTTCGTAAAAAATGTAAATCCAATTTTTACAAATCCAGCAACTACTTACTTACAAAAAATTACCGACTTAAATAAAGAAATGATTGTTAGTAGTTACGGCAAAGATGTTGTAGCAGCTAAAAAATATGGGAAAGGTAATGCCATCTATATAGGGTATGATTTCAATACTGTAAATAGTGACATTCAAAAAATATTGGCCAATGCGATTCAATTTGCATATCGCGATAATTTCACAATTGGCTTTTCTGCTAGCCCCGACACAGGAACCATTGCACCAGGAGATTCTGTTTTTATCATGGTAAAAAGTGCTATTGATGGTTTCGCAGCTGGAAATTATACATTGCCTATTGCTATTCTTGGCAATGATCCATTGGTTCTAAATGATACTATTGTTGTTCAAGTGCAACTTGGTTCAAACCCTTGTGCAGATTTTACTGCCATTTCTACTACAGCTTGTAATGGAACCATGTCCTTTACTCAAAATCTACTTAACCCAGGTACTACTTGGAAATGGTATTTTGGTGATGGCGATTCATCGTCAGTTCAAGATCCCATACATACTTATTTGACAAACGGATCGAAAACAGTAACCCTGATTAGTACGAACCAATTTGGAACAGATACAATCATCAAAACAATAAGCATTACAAGATATATTCCAACCACAACTATTAATGGAATACCTAATGTAGGAAGTAACTTGACATTCAATGCAAATTTAAGTGTGAGTCAATTTAATCGACTTTGGGACTTTGGCGATGGTAGTGCCACAAGTACATTATCCATTCCAACGCATGCGTATAGTTTACCTGGCACTTATATTATTACTGTTTTATTTACTAATTCTAGTTGTACCATCCCGCATACAGATACGATCGTAATTCTTCCTGTTGGAATTAGCGAACTCATTGCCTCTGGAAGTTTTGATATTCGTCCAAACCCTACAGCACAAGAAGCAGAAATTAGTTTTGAATTAATTAAAACGGGAAATGTTTCGCTAGAAATTATGGATGCTACTGGAAGATGTATTGAACGCTTTTGTCATAACGAAAGAAAAATTGCAGGAAAATATGTTTACAAATTTAACGCATATTCTTCTGGAATTTATTCTGTTCTTCTCCGCGTCAATGATGAGTTAATGACATTGAAGTTGGTGAAAACAGAATAAATCTTAATTTAGAAAATTAAAAAAATCCTAGTAACACCCACTCATTCTGTGAAGAATTGAATGCCTTAAACAATTATAAATAATATATTCTTAGGCAACCTACTAATATCTCAAATGGATTGCTAATGACAAAAAGTATTGAACAAAAAAATCGCTTCACAAAAAAATATTAATTTCTGCTTTGTCCGATATAATAACGCAGAGATCTCTCAACTAAACTCGAACATTTGCTACAATAAATTATTAATTTATTGAACGATAACTTTTCGATTTATTCTTCTTCCGTCATCCATATATAATGTAAGGACGTAGAATCCAGGATCAATTCCATTTATTTCGAATTGATTTTTGTTTTGAACTTTATCAGCTCTTTCCATTTGCCCATTCAAATTATGCAGCACCCAACTTTCAATATTATTAGTTGAATTCAACTCTACACTTACATTTCCTTTAGATGGGTTAGGATGAATTTTAATGATCACTTCCGTGGATGGAAGTGTAGCAATAGAAGTTAACAATGGGCATGAACCCAACGTATCCGGATATAAAGGTTGACCATTTTGTGAGAAACAATCTAAATTGATATCATCTAGATCTGTAAAATTGTAAATTAAATTTAGCAAACCATAAGTAGATCCAATTCCTTCAATAAAATAAACAAAATAATAGGGATTAACGAACCAACGCTTCCTATATGAATTTCCAACAAGTACACTATCGATAGAAATAACCGTATCGCATATTGAGAATTGACTGCACGTTGACAAATAACCAACTAATGTATCTCCCACTTGCATATCAAAATCATACAAAAGTTGTTCGACAGAATCGGCTTCAGGAATGATGTATACTCTTTTATTGAGATGATCATTTCGAAAAGCACCTGCATACTTACCGGGTAATACATAATTCCCTGGCGGAATACAATCAGGACCTGCGTTGTAAATTACAGCTGGAATCTGAAATGAGTGATAGGATATATTATTAATTAATGTATCCATTCCAACATAGTAAGTATTGAAATAATATATCGGAGAGTTGCTAAATACTCCAGTACAAAAATTGCTATATGTAAAATTCCAACTCGCAGAAGAATCTGGAAACGGATGATAAACCGAAGTTTGAGCGGGGAGTGAAATGCTGCTACAGCATATGATCAAAGCCAGTAAATATTTATTCATTTGTTTCGTTTTAAAATTCATTTCTAATGTACTATATTTATATTCTAAAAACACCAACACCTCTTACCTTACCATTTGGTCCACTATCTTAAGCTGACTTTTGCGCGATGGCTTAGATATGCTGAAGCTTTTGAATTATTAAATTTTATCATTGTACGATAATTTTTCTATTTACCTTCCTTCCATCCTCAAAAGAAATAGTGAGCAAATAAAATCCTGGAGAAATTCCATTTACTTCAAAATGATTTTTACTATGGATTTTTTCCGATTGTATTACTTGTCCATTCAAAGAAAATAATGTCCAACTTTCACTTATTTTAGTTGAGCCAAGATCTACATTAATAATTCCTTTGGATGGGTTTGGATGAATTTTAATTATCATTTCCGTGGATGGAAGTGTAGCAATGGAAGTTAACAATGGGCAAGAACCCAAAGTATCCGGATATAAGTTTTGTCCATTTTGTTGAAAGCAATCTAAAACGATACCATCATAATCTGCTCCGTTTGCTGGAACCTTTGCAATAAGTCCGTATGTTGAACCCACTCCTTCTATAAAGTAGGCGGAATAATTCGCATTTAAGAACCATCGTTTCCGATACGAGCTCCCAACAAGAACACTATCCATTGAAATCACTGTATCGCAACCGCCAAATGGACCACAATCTGTTAAATATCCCTTTAGAGTATCTCCCACTTGCATATTGAAATCATACCAAAGTTGTTCAATGGAATCCATTTTATTAATAATATAAACTTTCTTATTGACATGGTCATTTCTAAAAGCACCCATATATCCGCCAGGAAGAGTGTAATTACCCGGAGGCCAACAATTCGGTCCCGCATACATATTGTAAATCGGCAAGTGTAAAGTATGGTAAATGGATGAATTGATTAGCGTGTCCATCCCAATATAATAAGTCACCTGCATACTAATTTGATCGGTGAAAAACACTCCCCAACAAATATTGGAATGCGTAAAATTCCAACTCGCAGAAGAGTCTGGAAACGGATGATAAACCGAAGTTTGAGCGTGGACTAAAATGCTATTAAAGCATATTATCAAAGCAAGTAAAAATTTCTTCATGATGAAATAATTTATAGTATACTCAAATGTAAGAATATATATACTTCCAACCAATGAAAAGTCACACGTGACATAAAAATGACAATTAAGTTCTAGTTTATACGAACTATCGAAATCGTCTTTTTCCCAAGGTCCGAATCAATACATAAAAAGTAAAAACCTGCATTTAAGACATCCAAGGATATGATAAGACTGTTTACATGTTTTCCAATTTCTTTATTCACTACCATGTTACCTTGCATATCTACAATTGAATAATTCATTACATAAAGATTTTCGTTAAATATGACATTCGCCTTTCCAGAAGTGGGACTTGGAAACACTTTCCAATTAATTCCATCCTCAAAAAAGGAATCTTGCAAAGAAACTGTCCCATTAACAATCCTAAAGTTCATTAGTCTAGTCGTGGCACCTATCTTCACTCCACTTCTGTATTCCTCCACCAATAAATACATCGTTGTAATAGATAATACATTGGGTGTATAATTATAACTTCCAATCAACGAATCAAAAAATGGAATTGAACTTGAGTAAGTAAAATTAACAGGTGTATAAGGAGCTGGATAAACCAAGTCTACAAAACCAAAAGTGGAATCGAAAGTTTGAATGGGAATTAATTGATAACTCAAGGAGTCCCCATCTACATCAACTGCATTATTGTAAAATGTATGAGCAACCCCTAAACAATGAATATAATCAAAAGGCGAAACAAAAGATGGTGTATGGTTTGTGAGATTTAAAAGTGTATTAATTTCAGTTTTTATAGTTAAAGATGGTTCTAATATTCCAAACATACTAGCACTAACTTTTGTATTTAAAAACAAAATCCATTGCGCACTAGGATACGGGAGCACGATAGTATCTTCATACGCATGAAGTTCATTTTGAAACATCAATATGTTACAACTTGGCAAAGCCGCATTCGTAAACGAAAGGTGAGGAATAGAATCAAAATGAAAATAATTAAATACGCCTTGCATTGTATCTATTGCATTAAGTGATAAATAATTTGGTGCAGCGGGACCTATATAATCTCTTAACAAATCAATATGCACAATAATTTTATTAGGCATTGATGTAGTTCGACAAGAGATATCAATGGCTAAAATTCCATTCAGGGAAAACCCTTTTGCTGGCAAAAGAGTTAGTTGTGCTAAGAATAAAATAATCAAACAATACCGTTTCATACTAACTAAGACGATAAATCTGATGAAAGGGTTGTATCATGAATAAATCAATATTCTAGTTAGCAATAAGTCCTGTTTTCAGCGTTGCAACACCCTAAAAATGTTTTTGGATAATTAGGTAAAGTTCTGCCTGCTCATCATCCATTCTTAGAAGTTTATATTTTGTATGTTTTGATTCAGGTAAAGTGTATTCAATGCGATACATGTTATGCGTTACCTCGGCTGATTTTTTAATTGAGAGTTTGGATTTTTCCAAGTCTAAAACTCTTTCCAATTCTTTGTATATGGAATATGCAGCAAAGGATACACAAATATGTGCTTCAATTCGATGTCGAAGACGATGATAAATTGGTCTGATTCGCAAATCGGTTTTAGACATCCTGAATGCCTTTTCAATATGCCATAAATTCTTGTAATTTTCAATTACTTGATCATTGGTTAGTTTGGTATTGGTTATGTATCCTTTTAAACCATCCCAGACTTTGTCATTGTTGAACTTCTCGTAATTTATTGCAATAGTGATTTCTCCACTCAATGATAAATACTTGTTGTATCCCTTGTTGTTGATACTTGACTTGGTGAGTTTGCCCGCTTTAATTTGTTTTTCTAATCGCTGTAGTCCACGCATTCTATTGTGTTCATCTTTCGTTGCTCTATTATTTGCAAATGCTACGATAAGACTTGTGTTATCATCTTTTTTTATTTTTATTGTTTTGCCATTGATAAATGTATGCGATAATATTTCCTTTTTAATTTTATCTGGTTCGCTTTTAAGTCTAGCTCCGATAATATATTCATAATTTTTTCCTTCTAAAGCTTCAATATTGCTCTTTGATAATAATCCTGCATCAGCTACTACGATCGGTTTGTTGAGTTTAAATTTAAGTGTGATTTTTTCAAGAAAGGGAATCAATGTATGACCTTCATAAGTGCTACCTTCGAAAATATCATAGCCAATTGCATAACCACCCAATCCAACTAACAATCCTAAATAAATTTGTGGATTACTGTGCTTGCCATCTTTACTAAATCCTGTTCTGCGTAAATCATCTTCATCACTTGCCTCAAAATACAGCGTTGTCATGTCGTAAAACACAACATTGATATTTCCATTTAAAACTCTTTGGGTATGTGCAAAGCTAATCTGTTCTACTTGTTCTTTAATACTGTCATTTAGTTTGTCTAAGAAGCGATATACCGCATCGATATCAAGCGAGACACCTTGATACCGATACAAATATTCAATTGTCTTTAATTTGCTTAATGGAAATGCTAAACGGGCTATTACTAAATGACGAAAAAGCTCTTCATTTAAAATCCCAAATCCAATATAGTCATATATCTTTCCGAAGATGAGTTCTGGGCCAACAGTTCTAATACTTGCATTTGACAAAGAATTGAAAACGTCTTCAATCATCACCTGGTTTTCAGAAACAAATAATTTAGGTTGATGGGATAGTCGTTCTATCTCTTGATTTGCTAAATAAATTAATCTTTGCAGTTCTTGCTCCTGGCAAGTTGTACCAATCGTCTTAATGACTTTATACTTACCGCTTGCTTTTGATATTATTTGAACTGATGTACTACCAGATCGATTCTTCAATTTTCTTAAAAACATAGACAAAAATAGTCATGCAACACCCAAAATCAAAAATCGGCACTTCTAAATCAATGTATTAGCACCACTTTTTGAAAAAGTGCGGAAAACAGGAAAAGAGTTAGTTGTGCTAAAAATAAAATTATCAAACAATACCGTTTCTTATTAATTAGTCTATCCTTAAAAAGTCATTTTCAGGAAGGAAAGTTCAATAAAATTTGAGTAGTTCATTTTAGTGAGCCAAGATAGTTCTTGATAAAATCGAGACAAAAATAATTTGGGATTATTTTTCCACTTATTCATCA
>JANOPQ010000140.1:0-5516 GCA_031421935.1 Bacteroidota bacterium
ATCTTTTCCCACCAATGTAATATCCGTTCCATGCAATGTGGTAACGATAGGTAATACAATTCCATGAGCTGCTAAAATTTGCTTGGAGATCCCATCAAAACTTTTACTAATTGGTGATGGACCTGAACGTCATAATATCGAACAACTTTGTCGTGATTTAGATTTATGCGATGATGTACGCTTCTTAGGAAAGCAAGATATGATCGAAGAAATTTTATCGATTTGTGATTTGTTTGTCATGCCTTCTGAGACAGAAAGTTTTGGATTAGCAGCACTGGAAGCAATGGCTTGTCAAGTGCCTGTAATTAGTTCCAATGCGGGTGGAATTCCTGAATTAAATATCAACGGAGTTACTGGATTCATGAGTAATGTGGGTGATGTGGATGACATGGCAAAAAATGCATTGACTATTTTACGTACCGATGAATCGCTCAAGAAATTTAAATCCCAAGCCTTAAGTAGAGCAAAAGAATTCGATACGCAGGTGATTACTCCAATGTATGAGCAGTATTATGCAAAGGTGATAGAAGCCTCCATGGCTCTGGCAAAATAATTATTTCTGAAGATGTAATCATCCTCCGGCTTTCTTTACTTTAAATCCTTTTTGTATAAGGTAAGCGATGACTTTATCGCGTTGGTCGCCCTGAATAAAAATTTCTCCGTCCTTAGCCCCACCACCAACTCCACATTTGGATTTTAAAGCTTTAGCTAAATCATCAAAATCACTTAGCTTTCCTTGAAATCCTTTTACCAAGGTAACCATCTTTCCGCCTCCTTTTCGCTCTAGCCAAACACGTAAATCTTGTTGTGAGGCGCCTGGAGTTTTCGTTTCCTCAACCTCTTCCTTTAGTTTAAAATTAGGGTTGGTCGAATAAACCAATCCACCTTCAGTTGCTTTTTTCTTGCTCATACTAAAACTTAGTCTGCATTTTAAAATTCAAAATCCGACTCGTTAAGTAATTCGGAATTCCATATTGTCGACCAGAAACATCGGTAATCCAGGAATAAGAAATGGTATTACTGACTTGCAATAAATTGAAAACTTCAATGCTAAAGATCAACGATTTTAAATTGCGAATAACAGGAAGTCGACTTTTATTTTCTCCATCTTCATCAATGGCAATTTTAGAAAAACCAATATCAACGCGTCGGTAGGAGGGGCCACGAAGAATATCTTTATAGCGATCAGGACCAGGAGGACCAAATGGCAAACCGGTACCAAATACTAAATTTAAGTGCATGCGTACCGTTGGATTTTTCGGAAGATAATCCTGGAAGAACATACTGAATGTTATGCGTTGGTCGGTTGGTCGTGGAATATCTCCTGGTGTTACTTTCAAACTATCTGTTGCCACATCGTCAAAAGTAAATCCTTTGATGATCTCTTCACCGCTGGCGTTAAAGTATCGAAAATAGCCATCGTCTTTAATATCTTCCACTGTCTTCAAAATGCCCATCGACACCCACGATTCAATTCCGTTAACGAACTCACCATTGATTCGGAAATCTAATCCCGTCGCATATCCACTCGCATTGTTCTTTGCCAAATATCGAATGCGGGTGTTGTCGAGTTTGTATGGAATTAAATTATCCATTTTTTTATAATAGGCTTCACTTGTCAATTTAAATTCTCTGCCCCAAGCAAGGAATTGATAGTCGCTACCAATTACAAAATGAATTGTTTTTTGTGATTCAATATTTTTATTGATGTTTCCATCGAGGTCTCGCATCTCACGATAGAATGGCGGCTGATAATATAGACCCGTTGCAGCTCTTAAAGATAAGCGCTTGCTCCATTTTGGTTTCCAAGAAACGCTTGCTCGTGGACTAATATTCAATTCTTCATTTAAATCCCAGTAAGCACCTCTTACGCCTATTGTAAATGAAACACGATCGAGGTTCCATGTGTTTTGGAGATAAGCGTTATATCGATTTGAATTCAAATCAATTTTACTCTTCACTACATTATTTAAAATAATTTGCTGGTTTGGATTTCCATTTTGTCCCGGATTATCATCAGGGTGAGGAACAGAATAATCGGCCGAATCACGGTATTGCCATTCGTCCAATTCATCATGAATGGTTTCAATTTGCGCTTTCAATCCCCACTGCCATTGATGATTTTTTGAACGATAAGTACCGATGTGCGATGCTGTTCTTACAAAAGCTTCTAATTCGTTTCGAGCATGATCTAAGAATCCACCAACACCACGATTGAAAGCTACATTGCCAAAATCTGAAGAACCTAAGTCTCGCTCTAGCTCATCTAAAAAATATTGTCCTAGCACATCAAAAAATTCTTTTTCCCTAGAGTAAAAAGCAGATCCAATGAATTTTAATTTGACGCTATCATTTACTTGATGAGTTAACGTAATGGCTCCTGTTCCCGTATTGTATTGATCAATTTCCTGCCCTTCAAAAAAGACAGTAAATCGCAATGCTTCATTGATACTTCCAAATTCAGTTTGACGGGAAGATGGAATCACTTTAAATTGATTGGATGAATAATTTCCTAAAAATGAAATATCCGTTTTCTTTGAAATTTTATAATTTAATAAAGTTTGAACATCCGTAAATCGAGGTCTGTATTCGCCTTGTGTGTCTAATTTCTTTAAAAGAAATTGATTGGAACGGTGACGCACTCCAGTGAGCCAAGTAAATTTATCATTCTTACTGGCTCCTTCCAAGTGAAGCGATCCGCCCATCAAACTAGCATTGGCAGATCCAGCAAATTTTTTGGGTGTGCGGTATTTAATATCAAGCACCGAACTCATCTTGTCTCCATACTGCGCGCTAAATCCTCCAGAGCTAAAACTGATATCAGACACTAAGTCTGGATTTATAAAACTCAACCCTTCTTGCTGTCCAGAACGAACCAAGAATGGACGATAAATTTCCACATCATTTACATATACCAAATTTTCATCAAAGCTTCCTCCTCGAACAGAATAATTAGAGGAAAGTTCATTGTTTGATACCACTCCAGGCATCGTTTTTAAAAAGCTTTCGAAGTTTCCCGACACATTGGGAAGTTGTTCAATAGTGCGAGGTTCAATACGAATTACTGTTAAATCGCCTGGACGGATAGCCTCAACCGTTATCGTTTGAAAATCACGAACAGTGCTAATTAAGCGGATGTCTAGCAGTTTGTCTTCTCCTGGTTTCAAGCGCAACTGAACTCTTTCCGTCGTAAATCCTAAATAAGAAAAGATAAGTGTAATATCACGATAGGGCGCAATCTTAATTTCATACTTTCCTTTTTGATCACTGATAGCTCCTCCGGGTTCACCATTAATAGAAATAGAGACCGCTTCGAGTGGTTTGCCAATGGAATCACGCACGACTCCATGCACTGAAGCATCTTGTGCATGCAATGTTGAAGCACTCAAAAGAAAAGATAAAAACAATAGGAGAAGGAGGGCGAGGCGATTCACAATTATTCTTTTTCTTTTTTCTTATAAGCTCCGTCTTTCCATGACTGAATAAATGCAGCCCATGCAAGAGGATTCAATAATGTGATTGATGGAAACTGTCCTTGCGAATAAAGTTGAGTTTGTCTTTGTTGTAAGGACATTTGGTAGTTTAATCCGCCATCATAAAGAACTTGTGCTTGCACTTCTTTCAATGATGCTAATTCGAAATTGCGTTGGGCACGTTTTAAATCATCATCCGATAATTTCAATGCAATAAATGCTCGCTTAAATTCTTCCTTTGTTGGCCAAGGATAGACAATTGCTTCTTTTAGGTTGATGGTATCACGAACAAGAACTTGTATAATAGAATAATGCTGCTCATCCAAAGAATCTGGGATGAGATAAGAAGAAGTCTTAAATCCTACGTATTGAAAATCGATAGTATCGCCTTTCATGGCTACAAAAGAAAAGAACCCATAAAAGTCTGTAATGGTACCTCTCCTTGCATTTCGAATAATCACATTGGTAAAGGGAATAGGCTGTAGTGAATCGGCGCTTACCACCACCCCTGAAAACTGAATGAGAGATTTATCTGGTACTGGATTACTTTGTCCGTAACTGGCTCCATGAGCAATGACTAAAAGAAGAAGGGTGATGAAGAATGGAGTTTTAAGTAAGTTCATATCAGTTGCAAAAATAATTTTTTAAGAACTAGTAACGTCTTTTTTAATGAATTATTGATCAGAATCGTTAATAAAAATAGGCTATTCAAAGTTGTTGTGGAATGGATTTATCAGATATATCTTTAAAACCCAACTTTTCAGACTAAAAAGTAGATATTTCAATTGTAACGATATTGTCATAAATACTTTTTTCTGCTCTATAGATTAAATGATTTCAAGTTGACAAACGTTATATCTACGTGGATTAGACACAAAATCCACAAAATACTTGTTTCAACTTGTATTAATATCCATTCATTTTGTGAATAGAGCAAAATGTTGGGTTAATAAACTGAATGTCATAGTCGTAATTATAGTACATGGCATAAAATTTGATACACACAGAACCACACCCCAACCCAAGACTAAAATGAGACAACTAAAAATCACACAAAGCATTACCAATCGAGAAAGTGCATCCTTAGAAAAATATTTGCAAGACATTGGTAAAGAGAGCATGGTAACTCCGCAAGAAGAAGTTGTTCTAGCTCAAAAAATTCGAAATGGTGACCATGATGCATTGGATAAATTGACAAGAGCGAATTTAAGGTTTGTAGTTTCCGTAGCAAAACAGTATCAAAATCAAGGAATGAGTTTACCTGATTTAATAAACGAAGGTAATTTAGGACTCATCAAAGCAGCACAACGTTTCGACGAAACCAAGGGGTTTAAATTTATATCCTATGCAGTTTGGTGGATTCGTCAGAGCATTTTACAAGCAATAGCTGAACAAAGTAGGATGGTTCGAATTCCATTAAATCAAATTGGTGCCATGAACAAAGTGAAGAAAGCACTTGCCAAATTAGAGCAACAATACGGAAGAGACCCAAGTGCAGAAGAAATCTCAGAAGCAGTGGACATTAGCTACAATCAAATAAGAGATGCAATAAGAGGTTCAGTTCGTCCTATTTCTATGGATGCTCCTTTCGACAACAGTGATGAAAGCAATACTTTACTAGATGTAATGGTGAATGATGGAATTCCAAGTACTGATTCTACCTTAATTGATGAATCGTTAACGGCTGATATTAATCGTTCCTTAAATACATTGTCTAAGCGCGAGTCGGAAGTACTTCGATTATTTTTTGGAATCGGATTTAGAGTGTCGATGTCGCTTGATGAAATCGGTTTAGAACTCGGATTAACTCGTGAAAGAGTTCGACAAATAAAAGAGAGTGGTTTGCGTCGACTTAAACACAACTCTAGAAATAAGTTACTTAAGTCGTATTTGTAATTGTTTATTTATTTATTCTTAGATGAAAGGGGAGCTATAAGCTCCCCTTTTCATTTTTATGATTTGTCACAATTTGAATTAATAATGATATAAAATGCACTAATAATTTATTGTTTCATGAATAGCTTTCTTACTAATCCTTTTCCA
>JANOPQ010000141.1:0-22798 GCA_031421935.1 Bacteroidota bacterium
AAAAAAGATGCATTCTTGAAGATTTTATTATAAGTTTATATATCAATTAATTACATACTTTTTCAATCATTTTTTGATTCTTTAATTTGGGTATTTTACTATGGGAATTAAACCCTCTTTCGCCTATTTTTGTAGCTATGGAAACAGTGACTAAGTCGAAGAAGAAGAAAACTACTTACCCCAAAGAGCAATATGTGCAATGGTACGAAAGCATGCAATTAATGCGTCGTTTTGAAGAGCGCGCTGGACAATTGTATGGCATGCAGAAGATCAAAGGATTTTGTCATTTATACATTGGTCAGGAAGCGGTAGTAGCAGGTGCCATGAGTGTTTTGAAACCGGAAGATGCGATGATCACTGCTTATCGCGATCATGCGCATGCCATTGCAAAAGGAATTACTCCACGTGCCGTGATGGCGGAATTGTATGGAAAGATTACAGGTTGTTCGAAAGGAAAAGGTGGATCGATGCATATGTTTTCGAAAGAGCATCGTTTTTTTGGTGGACATGGAATTGTAGGCGCACAAATTCCGATGGGCGCAGGAATTGCTTTTGCTGAAAAATATAATAACACGGGGAATTTATGTGTTTGTTATTTTGGAGATGGTGCAGTGCGTCAAGGTGCGTTGCATGAAGCTTTCAACATGGCAATGCTTTGGGAGTTGCCAGTCATTTTTGTGGTAGAGAACAATGCTTATGCGATGGGTACATCGGTTGAAAGAACTTCGAATGTTCACGAATTACATAAAATTGGATTAGCTTACGATATGCCTTCTTTTTCGGTAGATGGAATGGATGTAGAAGCAGTACACGAAGCGATGGATAGTGCAGCGAAACATGCAAGAACAAAAGGTCCTGTGTACTTAGAGATGAAAACGTATCGTTACCGCGGACATTCGATGAGTGATCCGGCGAAATATCGTACGAAAGAAGAAGTTGAAAGTTATAAAGCACAAGATCCCGTTGAGATTGTAAAAGAAATATTAATCAGCAATAAAATGCTTACGGAAGCAGAAATTGAAAAGATCAATGAGCGCATCAACGAAGTAGTAGAAGATAGCGTTACATTCGCTGAATCATCTCCATATCCAGATCCGAGTGAATTGTTTAAGGATGTTTATGTGCAGGAAGATTATCCGTACATCACGGAATAATTCAGAATTCAGAATTAAGAATTCAGAATTCAGAATTGGATTGATTTCATGTAAGCGAAGAGATTAGAATTAATAAAAGAAAGTAATTGACTAAATAAAATACGAATAGGAATTATAAACTATGAATTTACAATTCTGATCCCGATAGCTATCGGGACTGAATTCTGAATTCTTAATTAAAACAGATGGCTGAAATTGTAAGAATGCCCAAGATGTCGGACACCATGACCGAAGGCGTATTAGTGAAATGGCATAAAAAAGTAGGTGATACTGTAAAGAGCGGTGAGCTGGTTGCAGAAGTGGAGACAGACAAAGCCACGATGGAATTTGAATCGTACCAAGCAGGTACACTTTTATACCTTGGTGTTGAAGAGGGAAAAGCAATTCCGGTAGATGGAATTTTAGCAATCATGGGGAAACCCGGTGAAGATTTTAAAGATCTTTTAGCATCTGCTCAGAAAGAAGACGAAGCAAAATCAGCACCTGCAGCACCTGCACCTGCTGAGCCCGTAGCTGCAGCAAAACCTGCAGCACAAGCAAGTGCAAGCACAGTAGCAGCACCTCCTACTCCAACGATATCAGCTCCTAAAGTGCAAGAAATTGTTCATTCTGCCAATGGCGATGAGCGATTAAAAGTATCGCCTTTAGCAAAACGATTAGCTACTGAAAAAGGCATCGACCTCGGCATGTTGAAAGGATCAGGAGAACACGGTCGAATTGTAAAACGCGATATCGATTGGTTCAAACCAGGAAGTTTTGTGCAAGGATCAACTTTGTCGGCGAAAGCAGTCACTAAAGAAAGTTTTGAAGAATTAACGGTGTCGCAGATGAGAAAAACCATCGCACGTCGTTTAGCCGAAAGCAAATTTACAGCTCCACACTTCTACCTCACCATGGACATTGACATGGACGAAGTAGTTCGTGCTCGTGAAAGTATCAATCAAGTTACTCAAGTTAAAATATCATTCAACGATTTTGTTGTGAAAGCCGTTGCTACATCACTTCGTGAGCATCCCGCAGTGAATTCAGCATGGTTGGGCGATCGCATTCGTTACAATCATCATATTCACATTGGTGTTGCTGTTGCGGTGGAAGATGGTCTTTTAGTACCCGTTGTACGCTTTGCCGATAGTAAGTCCTTAAGTCAAATTGCGGTGGAAGTAAAAGAATTCGCAAAGAAAGCCAAAGACAAAAAGCTACAACCACAAGACTGGGAAGGCAATACTTTTACCATTTCCAATTTAGGAATGTTCAATATTGAATCTTTTACAGCGATTATTAATCCGCCCGATGCATGCATTCTCGCTATTGGTGCCATCAAACAAATTCCAGTGGTGAAAAATGGAATGGTACAAGCCGGAAATGTAATGAAAGTAACGTTGAGTTGCGATCACAGAGTGGTGGATGGTGTAGTGGGATCTAAATTCTTAAACACATTTAAAGCGCTTTTGGAGAATCCGATTGTGATGTTGGGGCAGGGGAACATTTAATTAAGAATTAGGAATTCAGAATTGTGAATTACTGCGCTCTGCAGACAAGCCTGCCTGCTGCAAGCAGGTTCGTAGCGGATAGCAATTTGTAAGAGGTAATTTTATGATGTAATCTATTAACATATAAATTCTTCGAAGTGAAAAATATTCTGAACTTTATTACTGTTTTGACATCATTCCTTTTATTAAATTCATGTGCAAGCTATACAATTCCAATGGATAGCTTTAAACATCAATTCGCTGGAATTGATTCAACAACATTGGAACAAGTAAAAGTGAGAGGTCCAATGGCTGAATCCTATAGATATCCTGCCAATCCAATTAAGATAATTCATTGTATTGATAAAAATGGACAAGAGGTTAAATTAGAAAATAAGCCATCCATTGAAATAAGATTTACCCACGGACAAGAAAGCAAAAGAACTATTTTTTATTTTGACAGAGTTATAATCAGTGAGAATAATGTTGTTGGAGTTCAATCAAGGTTTATTTCTGCAATTGGAAAAAGTATTCCATTGCATGATATAACAAAAATTGAAGTTCAAGATGGGAAGAAGGATTTCAAATATGTGTCACAGGAATAAAACTATTGCTAGTACCGGTCAGCCGCTAGTCAACACTTACTCTCCAATTCAAACTCCTTACTTCGCATGATAGTAAACGGCAAATTTTATACTTCGAATTAAGTATTATTGTGAATATCTTGCCCACCACAAACCTGCAAAAAGCAATTAATTATATACTTTCATGCTGCAGGCAAGTTCATATAAGATAGCGATTAAATATTTGCAACCTTAATACATTTAAATAATGGAACAACTGCACATAAAATTTGACAACCTTATTTAAAGTCATTCGAATGACAAAAAATCCGGCAATTTTTTTGAAACATTTCTTTCCTAAGTCGCTTTGCCATTTATTTCCAAAGCAAATCCAGATTTTGACAAAATAATTGTTGATGTTGACAATTTATTGATAGAAATAAATGTAAAGGACAAAACTCCCATCAGAGAAATTGGCAAATCAGCGACGAAAAGACCATCTACTCCATGCCACTGAATAAAAATTATGGCTTCTGGACGAATAACATTATTTCGCTCGATTACTTCAGAGAACAATTTCACATAGTTGACAATAAAAAATCAGAATTTGTTGAAAAATGCGAAAATACATCAAGGAACACTCTTGACGATTGCTATATTGCACATAACTGCATACACGTGCCAACCTCTGGTTCATGGCACGTGTCCACTGAACAATAAAATTGTTAAATTCGTCTTCTCAACAAGCTAAAGTAAAAGCGATTGAAGTAGAACTGCAATTGGTAACAGCAAATAAACTCATAGTTGAAATTTTTGAACAAAAAATAATAAAAATAAGTGCGGCTTGAGGAATGAAAGTGGAAGGTGAAACAAGTTGAAAGAAAAAACAATGGCTAAAAAACAAATATCTACAAAGGATGGCTTTAATGAAATTTTGCTTTACACCACTCCAAATGGCAAAGTAAAAGTTGAAATCTATTTGCAAAATGAAACGATCTGGCTTCCACAACAAAAAATAGCTGATTTGTTTGGAGTACAAAGGCCAGCCATAACCAAACACTTGAAAAATATTTTTGAAACCGGAGAATTAAAAGAAGAAGTGGTTAGTTCCATTTTGGAACATACCACCCAACACGGTGCCATAGAACGAAAAACACAGGAGTTTTTTGGTAAAGATTATTTTCCGAATCGAGAGATCAGCCCATAGGGGCAACACCAATGTAACGCCAAAATAAAGACATAATATAGACAGAATATAGACAGAATATAGACAGAAAAAGACAGAAAAAGACAGAATAAAATTGAATCAGGATTGTAGCATTCAGTAAATAAATTTTGAAATAATTGGCAGCATTGGCGGTTAATTGACCATTAAATAGCGTGGAAGAGGTAATATAAAGTTGTGTATCTTAAAAAATCCAATTGTGTTTGTAGGCGCTTGAGCGATCTTAACGCCGACTTTCTATTAGCAAAAAAACAATATTAATTATAAGCCTGCTTTCTAAAGGAAATTTCGTATCGATTAGCAATTAGTTGGCAGTAATTCAAAAAAAAATGAAAAAATTGAATACCTTAATTTTAATGATATGTTTAACAACAATATCATTTGGACAAAGCTCCATCAAAACTGACGAATCACGGATTAAAGATTTAATTATTGAATCTTTTGACGAAATATGGTCTAAATTAAATTCTAAAAACATTGATAAATACTACACAGCGGATTTTCTGCTTTTGGAAAATGGAGAAGTGTGGAATAATGATTCTGTTTCAACCTATTTAGACAATGCTGCACTTAAAAAACCGATTCCTATTCGAGTGAACTCCATTGAATTTATTGAAGTTAAAGTTTTAAATGGAATGGCTTGGGTGGCCTATAAAAACCAAGCTATATTTTCGCTTGAAAATAAAATAATTAGAAAAGCTCAATGGCTGGAAAGTGCGACCGCAATTTTAACCCAAAATGGATGGAAATTAGAAATGCTTCATTCGACTAGGACGAAAAATGAATACTACTGATAACAGCCAACCTACTATTATAGCGAGGTTTGGCAATAGGTGGTTATTCGAAGTAGATTGATAATTCTACTTTGTTAGAAAATTGGTATCTTCGAATTAAGAACTGCCTGCCGGCAAGCTGGTTTACAGTTAAAATCTCGTCTATCGCAAATCTGTAAAACGATATTAATTATGAACCTGCTGTTGCAAGCGAGTTCGTATCGGATAGCGATTAGTTACCAGTAATGCTATGAAACTGACAAATGAGCAACAGATGGAAATTACCGAACATTCCACACAAAGGTTGGACTATTGTAGATGTTATTGATATTCGAGAAGACGGGCAAAGTGAAGACGAAACCGATTATCAAACCTGTATGATGTGCAACCACGACAGGATAAGATATGTTCACATAGTTTCCCATCCCGAAGTTGAAAATGATTTTCTAGTTGGCTGTGTATGTGCTGAGAAAATGACGGGAGACTATGTAAGACCAAAACAATTAGAAAATAAATTAAGACAGCGAACAGCAAGGAGAATAAACTGGGTAAAGAAACCTTGGAAACGTAGCGAAAAAGGAAACCACTTTCTGAATTTAGAAGAACATCAGCTGCTAATATTCAAAGACTCAGAGACAAAGAAATTTAAATGCAAAATCGGTAATGTATGGGGCAAAAAATCTTTTGAAACTATTGAACAAGCAAAACATGCCGTTTTCAATGGTATAGATTATTTAAAAGAAAAAGGAAGATGGTAAGTTCGGATAAAGCCGAACCACTATCATTTTTTCTTCCTTCTTTTCTTGTAATACTTTGATTTCAATTCTTCTTCTTCCTTATTGCCTTCGGCAATTTCTTTATCACTCCACATTCTTGCAAATTTTACCTTGTTTTTAGTAATCCAATAATGCGATTTACACTCAAAGTTCCAATTTCCAATAGAAGGGTAAAGCGAAACGCTTTTCCCATCAAATGTAAGTTCCCATTCAGTTGGTGAAAGTGGTGTTACTACTTTATTGCCACAGCCACAAACACATTTGTGTATAGCTGAACAATATTCAACTGAAATGTATATGACCCCTTCTTCCATAACAGGAGGCAATAACTCAATAAATTTATGCTGTAGTATCATCGTTCAATAGTTGTCCAGTATTTACATCATAAGTAATGTTATGCTCTTCTTTTAAATCTGTGTAGAAACCAAATAATCTCTTCCATTTCAAAACAGCCAATATAGCATTCATAGCATTTAAGTCAGCAATTTGAATATTGGTAGAATAATCATTATCATCTGCATCAACAGTGCCGATTCTTTCTATTATATGATCATGTTTAGTAGCAGTTCCAATCGTCACCCTCAAAATAGCACCAAGAGAATCATTTTTGATTTCAACACCAAGTCCAACATCAATAAATGAAATTCCAAACGACATGAGATTTGAAATAATCATTCCTCTTGCAGTGTTGCTATCAACACAAATAAATACAAACGAAAGCCCTTTGAGTAATTCAACATTTTGTTCTGTTATTTTTTCAGCATGAGGAATAATTCTCCTACGCATATTGGAATAAATAGAAGCAAAATAATCTACCTTTTTATGTTGTGCATTTAAGGTTTCAATTGTTGCTGCCCCTGGAGCACGAAAAGCATTATGCATCAAAAATTCATCACTATCAAACAACAAAATTTCATCAACAGGAGTTTTAGCAATAAGGTCTAAAATGTAAGAACCAGTTCCACCTAAACCAATAATTCCTATTCGTTGACCTTTGAACTTTTCGTTGATAAAATTAATGTTAGCCCTACTCGAATTTGAATCCAAGTAATGAAATATCGATTCATCTTCACTACATTCAACAACTTTAAAAGTGTTTGCTGTAACAGTAGGGTCAATTGATTTTGCAGGTGCAGTAATCAATCCAATGTATTGAGTGATTTTATCATAGTAGTTTTCATAATTACAATGTTCCCCACGCTTGTTTATTGGTTTATTTGAAAAAAACTGATTCAAAACAATGTCCTCAAACAATTGCTGATTTGGTGCAGAGTGAAATATTTCAGAAATGATACTTCCATCATTGTTACTAGGATGCTCCCCCATAAAATAAATTTGGTGGGTGCTTGGTTTTAAAACCACATCATTGTTTAACTCAAGAGTTGAAATTAGCTTACCGAATTTAACCTCACGGGTACTATTTACATAAGGTATGTGGTGGGCAATTAAATGCCCACCTCTTACCTCTATTTCATAGCCCTCATCTCTAAGGCGCTTTAAGTCGGGATTACGATTTACCAGTTTGTTTGACATTGAATATCATTTTATCTTTTACGAAAACTCTTTCTCCTTTTACCATAGTTCCCTCTGGGTTTTGGTGAGGACCTCTATCATAAGTAACCGTATAACCCTTATTCTCATTGCCATCGTAACTTTCATAAGCAAGCACAATAACTTGTTCAAAAGTGATCATCTTTACAGACCATGGATTTGCTTCAAGATTGACCATAAGAACTACCTTGAAAAGTTTTTCATTTGAGTAGAAGTGTTCCACTTCGGGACGGGCAAGATTTACTTCCTTATCATTTGGAATTGGTTCATCCTTCCACGGTTTTTTAATTGCAAGGAAAATTTCATCGTCAGCAGGAATGTTTCCCAACTTTCTGATTTCTGCACCCGTAATGAATTCTTGATGCCAGTCATAACGTTTGTCGTTAATACTTAAATGAAGAACGGCTTTGCCATGCTTATCATTTGCTTTTTTGTCTTTTTCGTTTGTCATTTATTTAAATTTAATTATTAATGATTACAATTTATCTACTAAAACCGTTACTTTTTTTATCTTCGTAATCGATTTCACTTTAACTACTAAAATCGTTACTAACGGTATTTGGTAGTATCTATGTAAATTCATTAATGGCAAGACCTGAGTTAAATAGCGAACCAACCGAAAACCTCTTGGAGTATATCCAGTGGAAGGACGACCCTTCCTATACAGAAACTGCAAAGGAGGCGTTCCGCGTTTTTACTTTTCGCTATCAATTAATTCTTCAAAAAAAACTTATTCCTATTTGCGAAAATTGGGGATATGATAAGCACATAGCAAACGAAATTGCACATAGCACATTTGAACGAGTTTGGAAATACCCAACATTTGATATTACAAAAGCAAAGCAGAGGGATTACGAAAAAGCAATTAGCTTTTATTTGTATGGTATTGCAGGGCATTTGTTGGCTGACTACAAGAAAAGTCAAAACGAAGAAGCAAATCCATTTACAGGCGAAGAAGAAATTATTAGAGAGTTTCCCGATATTGAAAACATGGAAATAGGAAAAGAAAAGAAAGCTATTTTACAAGAAAGGTATGAGCATCTAAAAAAAGCGCTAAGCCGCCTTACACCAAAACACAAAATAATTTATCTCACATACAAACAATACGAATCAGAAACTAAAGATGGATATAAGCTACCAAGAAAATTACTTAAAGACCTGCGAACGGAACTTGACCTAACACAAAATACAGTTCGCGTTTACAAGAATGAAGCATTTTATGAAGTAGAAACTTATTTAAAAAATTATGGCTCAAAATAAGAAACATATCACAGGAGAGAACATAACCGAATGGTTAGCTTCTACAGGTTTCCTTTTCCCAAGGAATGAAGTTGAGCTGGAAAGATTTGAAAAACTTTACGGTGATGTTGATTTTGACTTGACAGGCACAGAAATTGACCCTGACAAAATCATTGACGGCACTTTTAAGGAACGTAAAATTTTGAAAATGCCTGACAGTAATAAACAGAATGAAATTAGTCCGTATAGAATGGCAGCACGAAACGGAAACGAATTGCCAAAGCACATTTTGGACAAAATAAAAAAAAATCAAAACAAGCCACGGAATGATTCTCCTGCCTCGGAAGACACAAATAAGTAAATTGGCTGAATATGTTGCCAATGAGTTTTCAAATAAGAATCTTACTTTGCTTAATGAGATTGCAAAGTTTGAAGATGTGCCTTTGCATTTTGATAATTACGAAAATGCCTTTGATGGAATGTTGCTATTCGACACTGAAAGCAACGATTTTCATATTCACATAAATATTGACAACGGCAACAAGCAGGATTCAAAACGAGGACGATTTACTCTAGCACACGAACTTGGACACTTCTTTTTAGACGAACATCGCTTAGGTTTAAAATATGGTTTGCTTGAACCTCACGCCTCATTCCACAATATAAATCAAAAGTCAATTATTGAAGAAGAAGCCGACTACTTTGCGAGTTGCTTGCTTATGCCAAGAGATAAATTCAGAAATCATTCAGTTGAATACAAAAGAAAAACAGGCAACAAAAATTTTTCGCTTGATACATTGCTAAACCTTTCAGAAAGTTTTCAAACAAGTATTCTCTCAACTTTAATTCGCTTTGGAGAAGTTGGTACTCATGAAATTTTTGCAATCATTTCAAAAAACAACATTGCAAAGTGGTATGTGAAAAGCACAGACTTTCCTAATTGGACATGGAAATTCAAAATCGGTGAACCAGTTCCTCAAACTACTGTTGCAGGAGAATTTTACAATTTAAAAGACCGAAAATTTACTACAATTGAAAAATTAGATGCTGACGATTGGTTTAAGCCACAACTAGACGACCACAGAGCAGATAGACAAATGTATGAGCAGTGTTTTTATTCTGACAGTTACGGTTATGTGGTTAGTTTACTTTGGTTTGACTAAATTAGAGGAAATAAAAATAGTGAGAAAGCACTACTGGTAACAGCACCTACAAGGAATTGGCAGTTCAGTGGTTAAATGAAGCTTTGTGCTACTAGCAAAATTTGTGTTTAGTGGCAGTGAAGTGCTTTGAAATCGACACATTCGAGTAGCTGCAAAACGTTAATGACATAAATATTTAGTTTAGAATGAATAAAGACCAAATTGAATCCTATCAAAACTACTTTGAAGATTGCTTAGAAGCACTTATCGATAGGAGTATTTCCGCGCGTGAGGAATCCAGATCGAACCTCTAACCCATTTGATCAAGGAAAATCCTTTGGCTATTATGAAGCAATATCATTTTTACTCGCCCAAGCCGAAATTTTTGAGATAAAGGATTCCCTCAAAGAAAGAATTAGGACATTCTCACCATCATTTTGAAGAGAAAAGCCATACAATTTTTGAATTGCAAACAACAGCTCCCTGCTACCAGCCAGTAAAATTTCAATAATTCTCCTTAAATTTATGTGCTGGAAGGTCTAGGGTGCAAAATATTTCAGCAAGTTTAAAATGATTTAGTTAAAGAAAACATGAGTAATCTTTTAGAAAACTGGAGAAAAGAATGTTATTACAATTCATCTTCATTGATTCTTAAAAAAGATATAAAATTAGACCGAAATCATATTGACTCAGTCTTTAAGATTTTTGTTGATTATTTCGGACTTAACTATTTTGACTTAACAACCTCCGAAATTGATGTAGAATCAGAATCAAGTTGGATCCATTTTCTTTTAGTGAATCCTAAACAACCTGCTTGTATCGCAGCTTTATTTGAAACGGCTAATATTCTGGTTTACCTTCAAACACTCAGCAAATCCACACAACGAAAATTTAAAACTTTGTTTGCCGATCCTCGACAGTTTCGCGATTTATTTTTTGAACTTTATGTTTTTCGTCTGTTGGATTATAATAAAATTTCAAATCAAAAGAAAGCAATAGAAGACGAAAAAGAATTGGATATTCTATGCAATATTGACGAGACTGAATTTTTGTGTGAATGCCGGAAAATCTATGTTCCCGATGTCAACTTGCTCGAAATTCAAAAATATTTCATGGAAAAGCTTTATCTTGGTTTAGGAAAACTGAATAATGTTATAGGCATGATTGGTACTATTAAATTCACGAATTTCAATGACAGGCATGCAAAAAATAAATTTGATCAAAGGCTAACTAAATTTATTACAGAGTATAATAGTCAAATGTTTAACAAAATTGACTATTATGACAAAGATGAAAATGGAGAGTTTTCAGTAATTAGCTATTCTTTGGATAATAGTGTTGAGATCGATAATAACTTTTCTCAATATCATATTGTCTTTAAAATTATTCCCCCTTTTTACATTACTCCTGACATTCCAAATCGTTATACAGTTGAATTGAAATCGAATTTTAGAGTCCCTCAGTATAAGGTAACCAAGAAATTTTTGAGCACAATTATAGACAAGCAAAAGCAACATGCAGGGTCGAAATATTCTCACAAAATTTATTTCATAGACAGCGAGGCAATCCCTGATTTTTCTCTGCCAATTTTTCGAATGGACTCAATGTTTGAAGAACAGAAGTTGCAAGAATTTTTAAATGAATTCTCAGAGAATGAAATAGTCTGTTTAATAAGACGTGAATACATGGATACTCTGCCGAAAGTTACAATCAAAGCTTTTGGGAAAAATATTAATGAAAATGTGAAACAACGGCTAGAAAGCTTGAAGACAAACTTTGACTATAAAATAGAAATAAGTTGAAGACAAACATCATTATGTAATTTCACACTGGAACTTTGGGAATTTTAGTAAATTTAATATAAAGAGTTCTTAAATTACTTTTGACTTACAGACGAATTTAATTTCAAAATCCCAAACTGCGCTAGTGCGCGAAACGCAACGTGACCCTTACAATTCATTAGAACTATTTAGAATTTTACAATCAGTTTTTTACAAATCTCAATAAATTTATGTTCCATAAATTTTCTCCAACAAATTCTTATTCGCCTCTAAAATCACTTTTCGTTTAAAACTCAATTTCGGAGTTATTTCGCCTTTTTCGATGGACCACTCGCTAGGGAGAAGTTCAATGCATTTGATGCTTTCGTAGGCGGCTAAACTTTTGTTTATATTTTCTACTTCTTTCATGATCCGATTTTTAACTACCAAAACATAGTCTCTTACACAATGACTATGTGCTCCAACTGACGGCCATAATCGTTCCCTTTATGGTTGGAAGTTAAGCAAAACCCCTTATGATATTACATCTGCTTTATTTTTTTGCTTAGCTTTAGTACGAAATTAAAACAACATTCAAGCAGCGCAGAGGCATACCGGTGACTAATATTAATTATGAACATACTTGCTACAGGTAAGTTTGTAACGGATAGCAATTAGTTGGTGGTTATGCTTTAGGGACACTGCTAGCCTTACAATTTTGTGCTTAAATCAGTTATAGAGTCCGCGACACTTTTAGCTCATTTGCTTTTTTCCGACACCCCATTAAATGCTTCAAAAAGCAAAAGAGCTAAACCTCCAAATGCTTAAAAGTGTAACTCAAAATGAGAATATTTCTCAAATAATTGCAATAATTATATTTCATTCCCTATCTTTGCGAATAATTCTCAAAAATAAAGAATCATGTTATTAGAATTTAGTGTCGGAAACTTCCTTTCTTTCAAAGAAACCAAAACTCTAAACTTGGTTGCATCAAGCATTAGCGACTTCAAGGAGTCAAATGTTATTGGTTTGGACAGACATATTCTGTTAAAGGGGGCTATCATTTACGGAGCTAATGCAAGTGGTAAAAGTAATTTCATTCGTGCAATGAGCACAATGAAAAGAATTGTTATGTTTTCATTCAATCAATCATCAACAACATCTCTAGATATAACCCCTTTTTTACTGAGTACTGAAACAGAAAAAAAACCATCACATTTTGAAGTATTATTTGAAATATTAGGAGTTCGCTATCGCTATGGATTTGAAGTAACGGATAAAGAAATTGTTGCTGAATGGCTTTACGAATCAAAAAGGAATGCAGAGAAACTCCTTTTCATTCGAGAAGGAGATGGAATTGAGGTAGCTTCAATCTATAAGGAAGGACAAAATTTGGAAGAGAAAACAAGAAATAATGCATTATTCTTATCAGTTGTTGACCAATTCAACGGTGTCATTTCAAAAAGAATTATTAAGTGGTTTAGTAACTTTATTGCTATTTCTGGATTAACTCATGAAAACTACGAGCGGGTTACTTTTAAAATGTTAGATAACAAGAACACTGTGAAGCAATTGGGAGATTTTTATGAAAAACTAGATCTTGGATTTGATGGCTTAAAAATTAACCAAGAAAAGTTTGACCCAAAAAGAATTCCTGAAGACACTCCCGAAACTTTACTTAAGCTTATTATTAAGGATTTGGAAGGTGCATATCGCTTCAATATTAAAACACTTCATAAAAAGTTTGATAAGAAGAATAAGAGTGTTGATGACGTTGAATTTGATATGCGAAGTCAAGAATCTGCCGGAACAAATAAAGTGTTTAATATTTCAGGACCAATCTTTGATGTTTTACATAACGGAGGAGTCTTAGTGGTTGACGAACTTGACTCAAGTTTACACCCGTTATTGACTTTAGCAATTTCACGGCTTTTCAATTCTGAAAAAGAAAACAAAAAAAATGCTCAATTAATATTTACCACTCACGACACAAATTTATTTACATATGGAAAATACAGAAGAGACCAAATATATTTTATAGAAAAAAACAAATATGGTGCTTCTGATTTGTATTCACTTGTTGAATACCGTGAAGAAGACGGAGCTAAAGTTCGTAAAGACCGTTCTTTTGAAAGCGATTACATTCAAGGGAGATACGGTGCTATTCCATACATAGGTGACATCTCTAAAATTGTTAAGGAATGGCAAGAAAAATAACAATTCCAAATCACATTAAAAAATGGCGGAGCAGAGAAGAAACAAAACGTAAGGAAGAAATAAAATCCAAACGCAAGTTTTTTCTAATTGTTTGTGAAGGCGAAAAGTCCGAACCAAATTATTTTGAATCTTTGAAAGATGCTTTACCTAAAGGTGTTTTGGATGTTTGCGATTTTAAAATTATTGGAACTGGTAACAACACAAACTCACTTGTTACAAAAGCAATGCAGTTGAGAGAAAAATGGCAAATTCAAACGGGCAGAACGATCGATAAATTATGGATTGTTTTTGATAAAGACAGTTTTACTCTTCATTCCTTTAACTCTGCAATTCAAACTTGTATTGCCAATGCTCCAAATGTAGAAGCAGCATGGACAAACGAAGCATTTGAACTTTGGTATCTTTTACATTTTCATTTCTACAACACTGGGATCAGTAGAAAACAATATCAAAACCTTATTGAAAGTAACTTTATAGAAAAGGGATTAGCAAATTACAAATACAAAAAGAATAGCATTGAAATGTTTTTATTGTTAGAAGAGCATGGTAATCGAGAAGATGCAATACGAAATGCAACTAATCTTGAACGACATTTTGCAGGAACAGCCAATTACGCACACCAAAATCCTTGCACTAAGGTTCATCATTTAGTTGCCGAGCTTTTCGGATTGGAACAAGTTATTCAAGAAGAGAACGAACAATAAATGCCAACGCACAAAAAATACTTTCTTGCAAGTCGCATAAGTCAACAAAAGACCAATACTTGCAAGAAAGTATTTTTCTTCAACGTTTGTGCAGTGCGAACTTGAGACAGGAAATACTTCGTGGTGATAGAAGCACTATAAATAACATCAATTACCCAAAAGGCGGGGGTTCGTCTTCCAACGACAGTTTTGTGGTTAATAAAATATTCGTTTTTCAAATCCAGCTTTGTGGTAAAAGTCCTGTCTTCTCTGAAACTGCTATGCGTAACGTGCCCCCGCTGAATTTTGAATTCCTAATTCTAAATTGAATTAACCCCCGTAAATCTTCTGCAACAAATTCTTATTCGCCTCTAAAATCACTTTTCGTTTAAAACTTAATTTCGGAGTCATTTCGCCTTTTTCGATGGACCACTCGCGAGGGAGAAGTTCGATGCATTTGATGCTCTCGTAGGCAGCTAAACTTTTGTTTATATTTTCTACTTCTTTCATGATACGATTTTTGACTCTCGGGATGGCAATCAATTCTTCATTCGTCGCTGGAATGGGAATTTCTTTACGCTCGCACCACTCTTTTAAAAATGCAAAACCGGGAACAATGAATGCCGCTGCAAATTTTTGATTTTCGCCAATCACCATCACTTGCTCTATAAAACGTGACTCCTTTAATTTATTTTCGATGGCTTGAGGAACGATGTATTTTCCGCCCGAAGTTTTGAAAATTTCTTTTTTTCGATCGGTGATTTTTAAATAAACACCATCCACAATTTCTCCGATGTCGCCAGTATGAAACCATCCTTCTTTGTCGATGACTTCATCCGTAAGGTCTTGGCGCTTGTAATAGCCTAACATGACATTTGGACCTTTGGTTAATATTTCTCCATCTTCGGCTATGCGTATCGTTACACGCTCAATGGTTTTACCTACAGTACCGAACTTGAGTCCGCCGGGGTGTAAGGTATTCACAGCAACCACCGGACTCGTTTCCGTTAATCCATATCCTTCCAAGATGGGAATTCCTGCTGCCCAAAAAATGCGAGCTAATCGCGGTTGTAATGCGGCACCACCCGATACGGCCGCTTTCACTCTTCCACCGAGCGCTTCCTGCCATTTGCTAAAAATTAATTTACGAGCAATCTTTAATTTAAAATCATACACAGGTCCATTGGCTCCATTCGCTTCGTACTTTAATCCTAAATCAACCGCCCAGAAAAATAATTTTTTCTTGATTCCTGTCAATGCAGTTCCCTTTGCAATAATTCGATCGTATACTTTTTCAAAAAGTCGAGGAACGCATCCAAACATTTCGGGTTCTACTTCTTTTAGATTTTCGGCAACCTTTTCAATGCTCTCTGCATAATAAATTCCAACACCCAAATACATGTACAAATAACTCAACACTCTTTCGTACACGTGATTTAACGGAAGAAAACTTAAGGCTTTGCTATATTGAGTTACGGGAGCCAAAGTTTGAGCGGCGATCAATTGAGAAATTATATTGTCGTGTGACAACATCACGCCTTTTGGAAAACCGGTGGTTCCACTTGTGTAAAGAAGAGTGGCTAAATCAAATTGTCCGATGGTATCACAAATGGCTTTTACTTGATCGGGATTTGGATGTTGCTTACCTAAATTGGCAATCTCCTTCCAATGTTTTTTACCCGCAATTTCATCAAAAGTAAAAACACCTTGAACACTGGGCACATCACCCAATACACCTTCCACTTTATCCAAAATATCTTTACTGGAAACGAAAACGAATTTCACATCCGCATCATTCAAAATAAACTTCAAATCGCTTTCACTGATAGTAGGATAAACGGGAACATGAATGGCTCCCACCGACATCATTCCAAGATCCACATAATTCCATTCAGGTCGATTATTACTCAGCGTCGCGATTTTATCGCCCTTTTGTACGCCCATCTGCAAAAATCCATAGCTCATACTCTCCACAGAATCAAGGAAGGAGGCAGTGCTTACCTTCACCCATTCGCCATTTACCTTGGCAGCAAGTGCATCAGGCTTTTGGGGATATAATTCACGATAGCGTTTTAATAAGTCGAAGATTCTAGTTACAGACATGGCAATAAATAATATAGCTTTAGGTCAAATATACATCACAATTAATTTTCGAAAATACAAAATATATAATATCATATGTCATTCCATACACCACTTACTCAACTATTTGGACTCCGTACTCCCATCATCATGGCTCCTATGTTTTTGGTTTCGAACGAAGAAATGATGAAAAGTGCGATGAAATTTGGGGCGATGGGAACTTTTCCAACCCTCAACTACAGAAAAAAAGGGGAGTTAGCCACCATTTTAAGTTCATTGAATCACTATAAAACAGAAAATAATACGTCAGGTAATTACGGTGTCAATTTGATTGTCCAAAAAACAAATCCGCTGTATGCCGAACATTTAAAAATTTGTGTTGAACACAAAGTTCCATTTTACATTACGAGTTTAGGAAATCCAAAAGAAGTGATAGATGCGGCACATAGCTACGGCGGAAAAGTATTTTGTGATGTCACCAATTTAGAACATGCAGCGAAATGTGCATCCTTACATTGCGATGGTTTTATTGCCGTTACACAAGGAGCAGGAGGACATGCTGGTCCGTATCCACAAAGTGTATTGATTCCGGCACTTCACAAAGCATTCCCGAACATTCCTGTTGTAGCTGCAGGTGGAATTGCCAATGGTGCTGGTATTCTCTCTTGCTTAAGTTTAGGAGCAGCGGGCGCTAGTATCGGAACTCGATTCATTGCCTCAACAGAAGCAGCGGTGAGTGATGCGTACAAAAATGCAATTGTTGATTCAGGGATGGAAGATATCATGATGAGTGATCGTTTATCGGGAACTCCTTGTGCCATCATCAGCACCCCGTATGCAAAAAAGCTTGGTCCCAAACAGAATTTCTTTGAACGTTGGATGAGCAAAAATCCAAGAACAAAAAAATACTTCAAGATGCTCATTCAATACAAAGGGATGACCAAATTTGAGGATGCTATTAAGCCTGGGAACTACAATAATTTATGGGCGGCTGGGCAAAGTGTAGCTTTGGTGGATGATATTATTTCTTGCGAAGCGATTCTACTTCGATTGGAAAAAGAATTAGAAGATGCGATGAAAACCCTTCAACAAAACCATCAATAAAATGACATTAAATTCCATCTTAGACAAAGCGAAAAATAGCTCCTTCTATTTATTCCTACTTAATATAGTTCTAAGAAGAATCATTCCATACAACGCACCTCATCGTTTCAAAGTTGAAGAAGTAAAGGAAGAAAGTTTAGAAGTTTCCATTCCTTTCATCAAAAAGAATAAAAATCACATCAATGGTATTCATGCTTGTGCCTTGGCTACATTATGCGAATACATTAGTGGCTTAAGTTTAGCAAGAGCACTCCCTCCCGAAAACTATCGACTCATCTTACAAACCATCCATGTTGATTACCATTACCAAGGAAAAACAAAACTCATTGCTCGATTTGGAATTGATGAGCAAAAATTAAATGAAATAAAATCGTCTTTAAAAGAAAATGACGCTGTCGTAAAAGAATATTCGGTTTCCATTTATGACACATCTCAAAATCATATTTGCACGGGGATAATTACGTGGCAGGTTAAAGAATGGGGGAAGGTGAGCGTGAAGGTTTAATTCAGAATTAAGTCCCGATAGCTATCGGGATAAAAATTCAGAATTTTGTTGTGAGGCTTCGTGATGGTGTCGAGAGGCTTCGAGATGCTGGATTGCTATGCATATTAGGAGCCAGCTCACTTTATGCGTCGAGTTGAATTATGAATTCTTAAAATAGTCACAGTATTACGTTGCAAGCGATAGAATATTCGATAATTTCCTTCAATTAACTCTCTAATTGAAGGATCGTCTTTTTCTGGTACTAATCTTCCAGATTCAGGAAAATTAATTAATTGATCCGTTCTTGCAACTAAAGAATTAATAAATCGTGAGGCATAAAAAGGTGAATCAATTTTAATGTACTCATATATTAATTTCAAGTCTCGCAATGACCATTTTGTCCAAACTATCTTTGCCATTTTGCTATCATTTTCTTTGCAACCTCATGGCTTACTGTTTTACCTTCTTTCGCTTCTCTAAGCCCAGCATCGATTTTTTCAATTACAATTAGACGTTCCAAAAGTTCATCCAATTGGAACTCTTTAGGTAGTTCATTTAGCGTATTGATTACTGTCGTCTTCTTCATGTTTCAAATATACGCCTTTAAAAAATTATTTGCAAATATGTGCTTGCTATTATCGCAAGGCATTCGCCATACGAATCGATACGAATAAACGTTGGTTACGAATTACGAATCGATACGAATATACGAATTACGAATACGCCAATCCGCTAATACACGAATTTGTCTGTAGCAAGCAGGTTACGAATTTACGAATTCGCTGATACGCTAAATACGAAATACGAATAAGTGAAATACGAATACGCGATTATAAAGGTTACGTCGCGAGGCTTCGCTATACGAATCGATACGAATATACGTTGGTTACGTCGCGAGGCTTCGCGATACGAATATACGAATTACGAATACGCGAATACACGAATACACGAACTAGTCTGCAACTAGTTGGATCTGAATTCGAATTCTCAATTCTCAATTCTTAATTCTTAATTCTGAATTAACTTAAATCTTCATCCCCAATTTTTCGGTGGTAGAGAAAACACCGCCGAGGACGTTTAAGAACATAGAGGCGGCCATGGCTTTTGCTTTATTATTGCGGCTCATCATGATGTCTACTTCGCCCATAAAGTTCTTCCAATTGGATGCATTGAGACAATCGAGCGCGACGGATATGGTAGGCGTTAGTGAGTGTGCTGTGTGCCACCATCCGCAGGGAATAAACATGGTTTCACCAGGTCCTACCACAAAAGAAAGTGGCGTTGCCTTCGCCCATAATGGAAATTTATTTAAATCGGGTTGGCGTTGATTATCGATTAATGACACCCACGTATTATTGGGATCGGGATAAACATATTCAGTTTGCGAAGGAGGTACCACCGTGAATTCTTTTTCGCCATATAACTGTGTGATAAAAGCATGAAAACACATATAGTCATAGTGCATGTATGGAAATTGTCCTCCTGGACTTCCTAAAAAAATCTCTAAGGTATCGGCACCACCAATCAATCCTTGAGGCAACATTTTGCTATGTGTTCGATCGGGCAAAGCAAATTTAAAGCGAGGCTCAACATCAGACAGCAATTCCGGATAATCACTTGCTATTTGCAATTTGCATGGATAGGGAGCAGGATTTTCTTTAGTAGAAGTCATCATTAAATCGATAAAATCACCTAAAAGAAAAGTTTTTCCTTGCACTTTCACTTCTCTATTGGCGTAGTTATCCTTAAAAAACTGAGGTGTGAATTTTTCCTTAGCTGGCCAATCTTTACAGGCATCTCCAATCACTACAGGATAATTTGCGAAAAGGTGTTTCTCTGCAAATTCTTCGTAAGACATCCCGTACTTCTTTTCAACGACGATATCGCCAAGTTGAGCTAAAACAACTGATTTTGTAGCCATAATAATAAAGCAGAATAAATTTGGAGTACAAATATATATGTAGATTTACTAATAAAAGCACAAAAACAAGGTAAATATTACTTGGAAAGGGGTGAATGTCTTGCTTAAATTTGTGAAAATCTTTAAAACATGAAAAAGTATATTCTTCTCTCCTTATTCATCCTCCTCCTACCCTTTCAACAGCTCCATGCACAAGACTCGAAAATAGCACCAACTACAGAGGAAGAATATGTGATGGGATCGGTGGGATACAAGATGTTTATGCAGATGAAAGTTGCCTTAAAAGACAATTACAAAGTAAAAGACATTAATGAGGTGGAATATGGCGATCGTAAAGCTGTTTTTAAAGGTCTACACCGTCCAGGCGAAGCAAAACCCTGTGCCATCATCTTAATTTATACCAAGCTTCGTGGTGCGCCCGAATATTATTGCATTCCTACCTTAGATGCTCCCGAAATACTTTGGGACCGCTTTCGAGTAGGATTAGTAGGACAGACCGACAACCAACAAGACCAACTGCAATTTTTTGGATTTGCTCTAGCAAAAGCGATGATGTATTACACTGGTAAATGAGGTTAATTATTTTGCTCACTTTGTTTTTTTATGTGGATGGTATACACGCTCAATCGGTCGTCTCACAATTTTTCAAACTGAGTTGTGCAGAAAAAACTTGGACATTGACCCATTTATTTAAAGCAAAAAAAGCATTTCGAATTACAACAGAAGCTAGAAAACAAACGAACCTGATACGTCAGGAAAATCAATTAGACACATTTCCGCATGGAGGATCCTTAGATGCCTTCCGACATACTTTCTGGATGGCTAGTCTGACTCAAAACATCGGTGTTAGAGCAGCACGAAGCCTTGGCAAGGCCCATGAAAAAGGAAATTACAGGGCATTCAGAAAAGGTAAAACCGAAGATGGCGTATTGCAAGATGCGACTGCAGTAGAGATGGACTTATATAATAACGAACAGGGTATCGCCATTGGAAAAGCAAATCTTAATGTAGCAAAAGACACACTTCAAAACCTAGTGATATTAGCAATCAAGGCCGGTCAACTAAAAACACTAAAACGATCGGCTACGGGTGAATTGACGAATTGCGAAGGAGAGACCATCCCATTACAAAATCGAAGTAAAAAAGACTGGAAACTACCTTATTGTCTAGTTCCAAGCCGTTAAATTAGTGGTTCATTCATATTCATTTCATTAAATACACCATCAATAATTGTAAATTCGTCCCTCGACTTATGACAAGAAATATATTCTCTAACCTATGAAAAAAATTAGCTTACTCCTACTCTTCATTTCCATAAGCATTAGCAGTTATTCCCAATTACGAGATAGTATCCATTTCTTACCGATCACATTTGACGAAGCCATTGTAAAAGCCAAGGCGGACAAGAAGCCGATCTTTTTACATGCTTATGCCTCTTGGTGTCATTACTGTTCAGAGATGGTTGAAAAAGTTTATACTGATATTAACGTTGCCAATTTTTACAACAAGAATTTCATTAATATAAAAATGGACATGGAGAAAGAAGGCAAGAATTTAAATAAGAAATTAAAAGTTCAAAATTATCCTGCGCATATTTTCTTCGACTATCCCGCTACAACCATGATGCATCGTGAAGCTGGAAAAAAAGATGTACTTGACTTTATTACCTTAGGATACGATGCTTTAGATACGACCAAACAACTTCGCACCTTCGAGAAAAAATATTTTTCGAAAACTGCAACTGTTTCTGAAATCTACACTTACTTTAAAATGTTAGAGCGTGCAGGGCTCGATAATCAAGTAGGAATTAATTCCTATTTATTAGGATTGAGTGATGCAGAATTGTTGAAACAAGAGAATTGGAGAATCATGTACGACTTATTTAGAGATGTAGACATGCAAGCATTCAACAGAGTGATATTAAATAGAGATGCATACATGCAGAAATACACAGAAGATAGTATCGACAATAAAATTTTAGGAGTGTACAATGGTGCATTAATGACAAGAGTTCAAAAACTTGATACATTAGGTTACAACGATATGATTTCTAAATTGGAGAAGTCGAATTTACCCATTGCCAATAAAATTATTGACTATGCACACTTGAACCGTGCAAAAATGAAATCGGATTGGAAAAATTATCAAGAGTTGGCTGTACCTTTCATTGAAAAATATTGCCAAAGCGACTACAGAAGATTGAATGAAGTAGCCTATAATTATTATGAAAGAGTAATTGATCGTGAACAGTTAGTGAAAGCTGAATCGTGGGCGAAAGCAGCAGTGAAAATGGGAGACAATGTACGACACAACTATACACTTGCCTGCATCTTATATAAATTACAAAAGAAAGAAGACGCTATGCTCGTTTGTAAGCATACTATTTATTTAGCCAAGACGGCCGGTGTAGAAAGCAAAACGGCTGATTTGCTTTTAGAAAAGATTGAGGCGTTAAAAAGTAGTGAGTGATGAATAAAGTGAAAGACTTTATACATTAATATTTCCTTCTAAAACATATTAATTGATTTAGTATTAATTGACACGTGAGGGCAGCAAAAATCGGTTCGTCCCGATGCATCGCATAGGCGTCAGGCTCAATTTTTTTACAATGTATTGCAGAAATTTTAAGTGGCATTAACCAATTCTTGTAGGGGC
>JANOPQ010000142.1:0-11700 GCA_031421935.1 Bacteroidota bacterium
TGCGGATTGTTTCTCACCTTGGTGCGATCTCCTGCAGGAAGTAAATTAATGGGAGTTCAAATGACTAAAGATTATTTGCTCAATGAAAAAATTTTAGAAAATGAAAAGCGCTTGTTGATGCAATCGGCAGCCGCCAATTCATTGACAATGCAAACTCAACCCGAAGTAAAAAACTTGAATCAACTTTGTGAAGACATCAAACAAAAAATTGTTTATTTTGAAGTGGGAACAAATACCATTGGTGAAGATTTCGAAAGCAAGGATATTTGGTTGGGAGATGGTCGTGTCGACAAATACATGAAAGAAGACCAAGGCATGCAACAGAAAATTACCGCACTGCGCGATTATGTAAAAAATTACAATGCCAATTATGTAGCAAAAGCAGGTGGAAAACTAATGCCACTGCATTCCAATGTAATTGACATGTATCAGCTGCGCAGCACCGAAGCGCTCAATGGAATTATACAACTCCAGATGTGCATTTTGCAGAATGAGCGGATGTTGTTGGGTGAGAAATAGGAAATTAAGCAGTAAAGCGAGGGGCAAGTGGATACTTGCCCCTTTTTTATTTGGGAATCATGTGAAAAGTAGTAAATTTGGTTTACCTAATTTCCAACCATATGAAAGCATTTGTACGAGTTCTTTTTGTTTTGATTTTTTTTAATTGCGCATGTGGGTTTGCTCAGGAGATAGAGTGGCAGAAGACCTTTGGTGGAAATTTAAAAGATGCGGGAGTAGGAATTTTGCAGGCTAAAGATGGAGGATATTATTGTGGCGGACATTCAGAATCTGGTGTTTCGGGAAACAAAACTGTGGCTTCCAAGGGTGGAATGGATTTTTGGGTCTTTAAGATTGATTCTTCTGGAAATGAAATTTGGCAAAAGGATTATGGTGGAAACGATCAAGAGCTTTTATTATCTATGTATGTAACTACTGATGGAGGACTGATATGCGGTGGATCTACATTGTCAAACATTAGTGGTGATATAATTGAGGATACTCTAGGTATGGAAGATTTTTTAGTTATGAAGTTGGATACTTTAGGTAATTTGGAATGGCAAAATCGAATTGGAGGCTCTGGATATGAAAGATTGACGTCAATTTCACAAACTATCGATGGTGGTTACATCTGTGGGGGCTTTTCATTATCTGGTATTAGTGGTGATAAAACAAGTCCCTGTTTTGGTATTGCTGATTATTGGATAGTAAAACTTGACTCAATTGGAAATGTAGAATGGGATAAAACAATTGGAGGAGCAAATTGGGAGGAATTATATTCAATTATTCAAACAAGTGATGGAGGATATTTGTGTGGTGGATCTTCGGCTTCAGGAGCAACTGGAAATAAGACTCAACCGTTAATAGGAATTGAGGACTATTTTATAGTTAAGTTGGATGACCTTGGAAATATTGTTTGGCAACAAACGCAAGGTGGAATAGCGCAAGATAATTGCAAATCTTTATTGGAAACTGATGATGGAGGCTTTGTTTGTTTTGGCACAACAAATTTTGCAGGAACAGGCACCATCACTGAACCTTCAAAAGGATCAGTTGATATATGGATATTAAAATTAGATACAAATGGTAATGTAATTTGGCAAAAATTAATAGGTGGAGATAATGTAGATCTAATTTATTCGATTAGTAAAGCTACAGGCAATAATGTTATTTGCGGTGCAACCTCTGCTTCTGGAATTTCTGGAGATAAGAGTGAGACTTATTTGTATGATTATGATTTATGGATTTTTGAAATTGACTCTATTGGCAATATTATTTGGCAGAATACAATTGGAGGGCCAGCAGCAGATTATATTTATACAATTCAATCTACTTCAGATGGTGGAATAATTTGTAATGGAATATCTACATCAGGAAATGGATTTGATAAAACGGATCCATCATTTGGTGATTTCGATTATTGGATAGTAAAATTAACACGAGAATATTGCTTGATCAAAGGTCAATTATTTATCGATTTAAATTTTAATGATTCATTAGATATTGGAGAATCAAGAGTGTATAATAAAGTGGTACATGAACTAACTTCTGATCGAATTGCATATACAGATTATAGTGGGAACTATGCTTTAGGAGTATTGGATACAGGCCAATTTCAAACATTACCTACTAATATTAACTATTTTACTTCTAATCCTACATATTATATAAGTAATTTCGGACAAATGTTAGAAGTAGACTCACTTAAAAATTTTGCTTTTCAACCTACTGGTTCTTTCGACGATCTCTGCATGACCATCACCCCATTAGGACAATTCCGCCCCGGCTTCAATGGCAGTTATATGCTAAATTACGAAAACGTTGGAAGCACTACTCAAAGTCCAACCATTGTTTTTCGGATATTCCCTAACGTTAGTTTCGTTTCTTCTAGTATTACTCCTAGCGCAATCTATCCCGATTCCGTCGTATGGAATTTGTCTTCACTATCTCCATTTCAAACAGGGCAAATTTTAGTAACGGTGAATTTGTCTTCTACTATTCCCATCGGCAGCATTTTGAATTCGTATGCGCAAATATTTCCTATTGTAAATGATATAAATCCCAGTTGTAATAATGCAACCTGGGAAGTAACGGTAACTGGAAGTTTAGATCCTAATGATATTAGTGTAGATCAAGATACCTTGTATTCAAATGTATTTCCGAATCCACCTTATCTCGATTATTTAATTCGCTTTCAAAATACAGGTACAGACACTGCATTCACCGTAAAAATTTTGAACCCGATCGATACGATGAAACTCGATTTGAATTCGCTTGAATTTGTAGCCGCTTCGCATCCCATGGAAATGCGTTTCATTTATCACGAGCGGAATATGGAGTTTTTGTTTACTAATATTTTATTGGCCGATAGCAATGTGAACGAACCTGCCAGTCATGGATTTGTTCGTTATAAAGTGAAACCAAAATCAAATTTGCAAGTGGGCGATTCCATCAAGAATTTCGCAGCTATCTACTTTGATTTTAATGAACCTGTGATAACCAATACAGCAAAAACGCATATATTATTATTTACGGGATTGTCAGAACAAATAAGTACTTCGGAATTGTTCGTTTATCCCAACCCATCTTCCCAAGAAATAAACATTCAAGTTTCAAATACGCAAGGGAAAAGAATTAGTCTTGATGTATACAATCTCTTCGGACAAAAAGTAAAATCGCTTTTTGATGGAAAAATCATGTCAAGCGAACTGAAACAGCAGTTCGATATTTCATCCTTAAACCAAGGGGTGTATTTATTGCAGTATAACGTTGACGGAGTAACGAAGAGTAAGAAGATAATTAAATGGTAATTATTTTTTTACGAATTTTCTTCGGAGTAGTTGATCTCCATTTCTTATTTGTAAAACATAAGTTCCCGCTGCCAGATTTTCAACATCCAGCGTTGTGGTATTTCCACTGTATTCAATCTCATTCATTACCAAATTTCTTCCCTGCACATCATAAACAGTAATCAACGAATTTTTTCCTGCTAAATTGAATTGAAGATGCAATTTGTCTTTGCACGGATTCGGATATAAGTTAATTTCTTCCGATGTATTTTCAATGACGGAAGTGTTGGTGGCTTTCGGAAAATCAATCTTCCACAAAGAAGAAGTTCCCGCATAACCGATTTCAATTACGTAAATACTAGTATCCAATAAAACGGCATCGATTGGGTGATTAAAATTACTAACGATGCGCGTAGCCGTAAATGAATAGGTTTGATTGATGGAATCTTTAGTCAGTTGTAATAATTGGATGTCTTCTGCATGATCATTAAAAGGAGAAAGTAATTCAGAGAATCCAGCCAAAGTACTATCGCCACGAGTATAACTCAACACAAACCCATTTCCGCGGTAAATACTTCCGAGTGCACTGTCTACATCAAACACTAATCCTAAAGGGGAACGATGTGGCGTAAAACTATAAATAGGTTGATTAATAGCACCTGCATCGTAAGTATTTCCAGTAATGCTATCGCGCATATAAGCAGCGCTAGGCCCATCATTCCTGCACGGTAAATCGCAAATAAGTCCAGCCGGCTTTTGCGGGAAGGTAGGATCGTTTGTAAACGCACCTTGATTCCAGGATCCACTATTGTGATTGATTAACAAATCGGCTGCTGGATTAAACCAGCTATACTGTTGAGGGTTATCAGTTCCACCCATTACCCAAGGAAAACCATAATGATGTCCTTTTTGCATCCAATTCATTTCGTCTTCGTGATCTCGATCGCCTGAATTCTCAACACCAAAAAGTTCGCCAGTTGCATTGTAAGCAAAGTCATAAGTATTGCGAATTCCACGTGCATAAACAAGTTGCATGGCATCTAATGCAGTGGTGTCATCCGGAATGATGAGTCCTTGCGCTGTCAATGGAATTTGTAAAACAACTGACGTAATGGCTAAGTTGCGCGTATTTGGAAATAAGCCGCTATTATCACGCACTTCACCATGATCACCACGAGATCCACTGCATACTAATAAAGTATCGTGAGTAGCATTAATTCCTAATCCACTTAAGAAGTGATCGAACTGTTGCGCAGTTTCATAAGGAACCGTTTGTGCTAACACCGACCAAATCCGAGTGTTATTTGCTTGCAATGTACCTTTCATAATGTAACCTGTGGTATAAGCTGAGTCCACATTATTATTCCCTGAAACATAAATCACCGAATCTTCAATCACCATTCCTTGACAAGTTTGCACTCCATGATCGCTGATGGTTGCAACTAATAGATCGGGATTACCAGATGTAGTTACTTTAAAAATATTTCCATCATAAGTTAAATAGTAAAGAGCGCTGTCGATTGAACTATAACATAAACGAGTTACATTATTCTCAACCAACTTCACTTGTGAAACTTGAATGTCGGGCATTAATGCAATGGGAGTTTGTGCTGAAGCTTGATACGTAATAAACAAGCTAATTATGATTTGAATTTTTTTCATGTTCATTTTTTTAAGGTTGGAAAGGATTAGAATACGCTTTATTTTCGACAAAAGTAGTGTCGCTTAGGGTTAGAAGAAATGCTTTTATATTTTGTTTTTCAGTTGTAGAAAGGTGCATGCCGCCTTGATGCACATCTCGAATTTTGGAATCAATCGTAGCACTTTTTTTAATTCCTGTACTATAAAATTCAAGAACATCATCTAAAGTAGCAAAACGACCATCGTGCATATAAGGAGCAGTAAAGGCTAAATTTCTTAACGAAGGAACCATGAACTTTCCGTTGTCGTAACTGTTTTCGGTGACGGTACCACGGCCATTATCTGTGAATTTATCTTTTTCTGATAGGGAATCTAATCCATTGTTGCTAAAAAATAAATTTGTTCCTAATGCATTTCCATCTGTCATATGGCAGCTAATGCAATTTCCTTTTACTTGATCATTGGCTAAAACAAATCCATTGTATTCTTCTTTTGAAAAATATGCTTTTCCATTCATTACTAAATCGTATTTTGATTGATAAGAAAGAAGGGAACGCAAAAACTGACCAATCACTTTGGCCACATGCAAACTATCAATTTTTTGGTTTTGGAAAATTGCAGAGAATTGTTTTTTATAAAAGTCATTTCTTTCGAGTTTCATGGCAGCGTCTGTCCATGTTAAATTCATTTCAAAGGGTTCTCTTACGGGATGAAAGACGAGATCTTCTATGGTTGCGGCACGACCATCCCAAAAGAAAGATGGATACCACGCTAAATTAAATAATGCCATCGTGTTTCTTTTCATCAGCATCGCTTCGCGTCCACGTGAATATCTTTCAGGGGAATTGCTAAAGGCGAATTTTTGTTGATGACAGCTCGAACAAGAAAGTGAACTGTCGGAACTTAAGATAGGATCATAAAATAAATATCTTCCTAAGTTCACACCTTCAATCGTCACAGGATTATTTTCTGCAGTAGGCATTTTTGGAAAAAAATTTAAGGTTGGAAAGACATACGGCGTAGTTTGATGTAAACTAGCACTAACCGAAATAGCTACACCAATAAAAAGTAAAATAATTCGAAACTTTTTCATCCTTAAAATTTTTAGTGTTCGATGATCAGCGGGATGGTTTCCGATTTTAAATTCGTTTTTATTTTAAGCAAGTAAAAACCGGTTGCATATTTCTTGCTGTCGAACCAATATTTTGTAGGTATATTTTTCCAACTTTCGACTACCGTACCTTTTGCATTTATTAATTCCATGGTTTCGATAAGATGGAATTCAGATTTCTTTTGTGTTTCAATATTGACGATTCCATTACTGGGATTAGGATATACCGTTAAATACTGTTTGCGTTCCACCTCTTGTATCGTATGGATAAAAGTAGGATGCGAAATAAAATCATCTATGATCCAACCTTCTCTACCATTATCAATAGAATCTGATTTAAAGGTGAATCGCAAGGATATAGTATCAGGCAATTGCGACATCCATGACACATCAAAGCAGAGCCAAATATTTCTCCAAGTCGTATCTCTCCCGCTAAATGCAAATTCCCCACTAATTAAAGTGTCTTGATTTGAAGGGTTGAAGCCATAGAAATTATAGACCAGCGGATTATTAAAAACATTTTGCCATGTAAGCCCATCATCCGTCGTAAATTCAATGATTCCTCCATCATGTGTAGAATCCATATCCAGTTTCTGAAGCCATTGAAGTGCGTAAATACCTCCCCACCCCATACTGTTTTCAATTTTTATGGTAAAAAAGGATGTATTATTAATTGGATAATTATTTACTGTATCTGTAATCATCACGTTCGGTTGACTAGCAGCGGAATTGAAAAGCGTTTTTTGAGGAGGACCAATTTGCCAAATATTAGTAACGTTCGTATCTAAAACTACATTTACTGAATTTGAGTACATGGTATCGGCTCCATCGAAATATTGAAATTGAAATTGTGCCTGTAAAGCAGTTGCAGAAAAGAAAAAAAATAGGGCGATGTAAATTTTTTTCATACGAATAGATTTAAAATCGTTAGATTACTTATATTAGTAAAGGTAATTGTAATTTCTATTCTAAGATATAATTCAATTAGGTCACGTAAAATTTTACAATCACAGGGAAATTGATTTAGCTAATTCTTTAATAGGGGTCCTTAATTTAACAGAATGGATTTAGACTTAAAATTTCTATTCTTCTGATGTTAATTCATTTCTCTCTCATTTTCAACAATATTGCAAACTTGCATTTCCTCTTTTGCTCTTTTTGTCTACCTTTGCGACCTCAATAACCCATAGGCACGCCTATCATGTTGAAATACAAACGTTTAGCACTACTCTCGATCCTGACATTTGCCATGTTCACACTGATCTTCTCGATCAATGTGGCTCAGGATTCTTCTCATAATCAACTTCCTCAAACTGAAACAGTTAGTGTAGATGAGCACGCTCATGGCGACGCTGCAACTACTGCTGTACATTCGGAATCAGGTGAAGGTGAAGGCCATGCAGAAGAAAAATTAAATGCAGGAAAAATCATTATGGAGCACGTTGCCGACGCTCATGGCTGGCATTTGTGGGGTCATACTGAAATTCCACTTCCCATAATCCTATATTCTTCCGATCGCGGAATGGCTCTATTTAGCAGTTCCCGTTTTGATCATGGACATAAAACCTATAGTGGTTATATGTTGCAAGGCCAGAAAGTGGTTGCTGTAAATGAAATGGGGGAGATGGATGCACACCATGCTACTATTAATGAAGCAGTCACTGCTAATATTTTTGATATCTCAATTACGAAGAACGTAGCTTCTATTTTTATTTGCTGCGGATTGATGCTTTTAATCTTTACAAATATCGCAGGCGCTTATACTCGAAAACGTAAAGGTCTTGCGCCAACTGGATTGCAAAATGCGATGGAGCCGATCATCATGTTTGTTCGTGATGATTTGATTAAGCCAAGTATTGGTCATAAGTACGAAAAATATTTACCCTACCTCTTAACGGTATTCTTCTTTATCTGGTTTGCGAACTTGATGGGATTAATTCCAGTGTTTCCATTTGGAGCGAACTTAACAGGAAGCATTAGTATCGCATTAACCTTAGCCGTATTTACCTTTGTTATTGTTACTGTAAATGCAAACAAGAATTATTGGGAGCACGTTTTTATGATGCCCGGCGTTCCAAAAGGAGTGTTAATCTTGTTAACACCGATTGAAATTTTAGGAGTGTTCTTACGTCCCTTCGTATTGATGATTCGACTTTTTGCGAACATCACTGCGGGACATATCATCGCATTAGCATTCTTCAGTTTGATATTCATCTTCGGACAAAACGGAACGGGAGTAGGTTTAGCGGTGTCGCCATTAACATTAGTCTTCACGGTTTTCATGACGGTATTAGAATTATTAGTTGCCTTCTTACAAGCTTATGTATTCACTATGTTAAGTGCGGTTTACATTGGAGCTGCCGTAGAAGAGCACCATCATTAATAGAAAATTTATTACTTACCTTAAATACAAATTACAATGTTATCAAACATCTTACTTCAAGCAGCTGCCGAGAACATCGGAATGGGCTACGGTCTTGCTGCAGTTGGAGCTGGTCTTGCTGCAATCGGTGCTGGAATCGGTATCGGTCGTATCGGTGGATCTGCTCTTGAATCAATCGCTCGTCAACCTGAAGCTTCAGGCGACATCCGCGGAAACATGATTCTTGCTGCTGCCCTTGTAGAAGGAGCTGCCTTCTTCGCGATGGTTATCGGCCTTCTTGCAATCCTTACTAAATAAGCGATTGTAAAAAAATCAAAAACCGGCAGAACGACGCTTGGTCGGGTGCCGGTTTTCATTCAACAATTATTACTCACTATATAGAGGGAAACCTCAACGATACTGTTTCGGCCTCGACCTTCGCAGTACAATTTATACTGACACACCATGGAACTCGTAAAACCCGAATTCGGTCTCATCTTCTGGATGAGCATCTCCTTTCTGATTGTAGTGTTCTTAATGCGCAAGTTTGCATGGGGACCTATTCTTAGTTCATTGAAAGAACGTGAAACTTCTATCTCTGATGCATTAAATGCAGCGAAGAAAGCGAAGGAAGAAGTAGCGAATATGACTGCTGAGAATGAGCGCATCTTACAAGAAGCGCGCAACGAGCGTGATATTCTTTTACGTGAAGCGCGTGAAACAAAGGATCAGATCATCAACGAATCTCGTGCAAAAGCACAAGTGGAAGGCGATCGTTTAATTACATTAGCACGTGAAGCCATCACCAATGAAAAAATGGCGGCGATCACGGATTTGAAAAATCAAGTGGCTTATTTGTCCATTGAAATTGCAGAGAAAATGATTCGTCAAAAACTCAGCAACGACGAACAACAAAAAGCACTTGTTCAAGAAATGTTGAAAGACGTTAAAATGAATTAATGAATGACTTGTTTTGTTTTCTGTTGATGAAATCAATAGGGAGAAAAGCAAGAAATCAGGAATAAAAATAAAATGATAGAATCAAAAGTAGCCCGCCGTTATGCCAAGTCCCTCTTCGGATTGGCCCTCGAGCGTAATGTTGCCGAGGTGATCTATAAGGACATGGAATTGTTGCACGCTACATGTGCAGCAAGCCGTGAATTAGTGGCCTTGTTAAGAAATCCAATTGTTCAAAGTGATAAAAAGGCGTCTATCATCAAAGCATTGTTTGGTTCAAAAGTGAATGACCTTACGAATGCATTTATGAATATTGTGATCGACAAACATCGCGAAAGTGATTTGAATGGTATTGCTGCAGCGTACATCCAATTCTATAAAGATTACAAAGGAATCGTTACGGCTCATATTGCTACTCCTGTTGCCATGGATGCTACTCTGCGTGAAACCATTTTGAATTTAGTAAAGAAATCAAAAGGGGATAAAGTGGAGTTGATTGAAGAAGTAGATCCTTCTTTAATTGGTGGATTTGTTTTGACGGTAGGTGATGAACAACATGATACAAGCATCAGCAGAAAGATTACCATGTTGAAGCGCGAGTACAACATCAACTTGTACGTAAAAGACTATTAAAAATTAAAAGACTTGAATGACTTTCTGTGGATGGTCATTCTTCATTGAAATAATTTAACAAACATTAATAATAAAAAATTACAATGGTAGACGTAAGACCCGACGAAGTTTCAGCGATACTCCGCCAACAATTGGCAGGTTTTAAAACCGTAGCTGAACTGGAAGAAGTTGGTACCGTACTTCAAGTAGGAGATGGTATTGCTCGTATTTACGGACTCACGAAGGTGCAATCCGGTGAGTTGATCGAGTTTGAAAACGGACTGAAAGGAATCGTTTTAAATTTGGAAGAAGATAATATTGGAGTGGTAACACTTGGATCTTCTAACTCGATTAAGGAAGGTGATATGGTAAAGCGTACTGGTAACATTGCATCTATTAACGTAGGTGAAGGAATGTTAGGTCGTGTTATCAATACACTTGGAACACCTATCGACGGAAAAGGTCCTATCAAAGGAGAACTTTTTGAAATGCCTTTGGAGCGTAAAGCACCCGGAGTAATTTTCCGTCAGCCGGTAACAGAACCATTGCAAACAGGGATCAAAGCTATTGATGCGATGATTCCAATCGGACGTGGTCAGCGTGAGTTGATCATCGGCGATCGTCAAACTGGTAAAACAGCGGTGGCGTTGGATGCAATCATCAACCAAAAGGAATTTTACGATAAAGGCGAGCCTGTATATTGTATCTATGTTGCGATTGGACAAAAAGGATCTACCATCGCAAACGTTGTAAAGACATTAGAAGAGCGTGGCGCTATGCCATACACGGTGGTGGTTGCAGCAACAGCTTCTGACTCTGCACCGATGCAATTCTACGCGCCAATGGCGGGTGCATCCGTTGGAGAATTTTTCCGTGATACAGGTCGTCCAGCATTAGTTGTTTATGATGATTTATCAAAGCAAGCAGTTGCTTACCGTGAGGTATCTTTATTATTACGTCGTCCTCCAGGTCGTGAGGCTTATCCAGGAGACGTATTCTATTTACACAGTCGTTTGTTAGAGCGTGCTGCGAAAGTGATTAAGTCGGACAGCATCGCTGCTCAGATGAATGATCTTCCCGAGTCGTTGAAGTCGAAAGTGAAAGGCGGTGGATCATTAACTGCACTTCCGATCATCGAAACACAAGCGGGTGACGTATCAGCATACATTCCAACGAATGTAATTTCAATTACCGACGGACAAATTTTCTTAGAAGCAAACTTATTCAACGCTGGAGTACGTCCTGCTATTAACGTAGGTATTTCGGTATCTCGTGTAGGAGGTAATGCACAGATTAAGTCGATGAAGAAAGTGGCAGGTACATTGAAATTAGATCAAGCACAATACCGCGAGTTAGAAGCGTTCTCTAAGTTCGGTTCCGATTTAGATGCTGCTACAAAAGCAGTAATCGACAAAGGATCACGTAACGTAGAAATTTTAAAGCAAGGTCAATATTCTCCTTTCCGTGTAGAAGAGCAAGTAGCGATTATCTATTGCGGATCAAAAGGACTTCTCCAAGCCGTACCCGTTAGAAAGATCAGAGATTTCGAAGCTGACTTCTTAAACTTACTTCGCTCACAACATAAAAATGTGTTGGATCAATTGGCGAAAGGTGTGATTAACGATGAGGTGACTGGTGAGCTAGAAAGAGTAGCGAAAGATTTAACCAAAAAATACTCTGCATAAGGATAAATTCAGAATTCAGTCCCGATAGCTATCGGGATCAGAATT
>JANOPQ010000143.1:0-3418 GCA_031421935.1 Bacteroidota bacterium
TAAAACATAGCCCAGAATGGGTGACATAGTACAGCAGGAATATCCAGCAAGTTCATCAATTACAGATTGCCTATTTAAATCAAGTTTGAATAAAATCCCGAAGGGATGGAATTATTATAAAAAAAGAAAAATTAATTAAAACATAACCCAGAATGGATGACATAATACAGCAGGAATATCCAGCAAGTTCACCTAATACAGATTGCCTATTTAAATCAAGTTTGAATAAAATCCCGAAGGGATGGAATTATTATAAAAAAAGAAAAATTAATTAGAACATAACCCAGAATGGGTGACACAATATGGCAGGAACCTTCTCGCAAATTTACATCCAGTACGTCTTTGCTGTAAAAGGCCGAAGCAATTTATTGCAAAAACCATGGAGAGAAGAAGTGTTTAAGTATATGTCAGGAATAATTTCTGGAAAAAATCAGAAATCAATCATAATAAATGGTGTTGCAAATCATGTACATGTTTTAGTTGGCTTAAAGCCATCAATGTTAATTTCAGATTTAATTCGAGATATTAAAAACAATTCAACAAACTTTATTAATGAACAAAATTATATAAAGGGTAAATTTTCTTGGCAAGAAGGGTATGGTGCATTTTCCTATGCACATTCACAGATCAATAATGTTTATCAATATATTTTGAACCAGGAAGAGCATCATAAAGTAAAAACTTTTAAGGAAGAATACTTAGATTTTCTTCATAAATTCGAAATTGAACACAATGAGAAATTCCTCTTTGATTGGCTGGACGAATAATATCACCCCTTCGGGGTTTTATGATTTTGAACATCCTTCATCTATAATAATTTCACCCCTTCGGGGTTTTATTTTTGCTCATAAATATTAATCAATTATAATTAAAATTACAGAATTATTAAAAAGAAGAATATTAAAATTTTAAACCATCAATTGCATCAATTAATGAAGCAGTGTTCGATTTAACATAATAAAATCCCGAAGGGATGGAATTATTATAAAAAAGGGAAATCAATTAAAACATAGCCCAGAATGGGTGACATAGTACAGCAGGAATATCCAGCAAGTTCATCAATTACAGATTGCCTATTTAAATCAAGTTTGAATAAAATCCCTAAGGGATGGAATTATTATAAAAAAAGAAAAATTAATTAAAACATAACCCAGAATGGGTGACACTATTGGGCTGAATTCTTATCCTTAAAATTGCCAGTTTAATTCATAAAATAAATAATAAATAATGAAAAAATTAAAAGTTTTACTCTTTGCGATTATCTGTATGTTGCAGACTACATGGGCAGGAGTTGATGCCAATTCTACACCAAAGAAAATTTTACCTTATCCCATTCTACAACATAAAATGGCGAATGGATTAAACGTGGTTACTGTTCCCTATGACAGTCCGGGATTAGCCGCTTTTTACATCGTTGTACGTGTTGGATCACGTGATGAAATTGAAGAGGGTAAGACAGGATTCGCACATTTCTTCGAACACATGATGTTCAGAGGCACTGAAAAATATTCGAAAGAGCAATACAGCGATGCTTTAAAGGCTACGGGAGCAAGTGCCAATGCTAACACATGGCTTGACAGAACGGTTTACCACATGACAGGCAATGCGCAAAAATTGGAAAAGATGTTTGAGTTGGAAGCAGATCGTTTCATGAATCTTAAATATTCCATTCAAGATTTTAAAACAGAAGCAGGCGCCGTGAAAGGGGAGTACACTAAAAATTCGGCTAGTCCTTTTTCACAAATGGACGAAAATATGAACGATGTAGCGTTTACTTCTCACACATACAAACATACGACCATGGGCTTTTTTAAAGATGTTGTGGATATGCCAAATCAGTACGAGTACAGTATGGAATTCTTCAAACGATTTTATCGTCCAGAGTATGCTACCCTCATTGTGGTGGGAGATGTAACAGCAGATAAAGTAAATAAATTGGCTGAACAATATTTTGGTTCTTGGAAAAAAGGAGACTATGTGAGTCCAGTTCCACCCGAGCCTAAGCAAAATGAAACTCGTTATGCACATATTCAAAAAGCGAAATTCCCACCCGTAGTTTCGTTGAATTACAAAGCACCCGCTTATACCGATAAGAATACAGAAACGGTAGCCTTGGATTTATTCATGACGATGTTGTTTTCTGAAAAATCAACTTTGTATAATAAACTGGTGGTGACAGAGCAAAAAGCAAGATCGGTGGATGGGAATTTTTTCTTTACCAGAGATCCTTATTTAGCAAGTGCACAAGCATCCTTGGTTGATGAAAAAGATATGCAATATGTAAGAGATGAAATTACAAAAGCTATTGAAGAAGCGAAGACAAAGCCATTTTCCGAAAAAGAAATTGCAGATGCAAAATCGAGATTGCGATATGGTTTTGCGATGGGAATGGATAGCCCTTCACAAATTGCAAACAATCTATCATTTTTCACATGGGTAACAGGAAATCCAGAAAGTGTAAACATTACTTATGCACTTTATGATAAGGTAACAGCCAACGATATGATGGAAGCAGCTAAAAAGTATCTAATTCCAACTGGACTTACCATTTCAACTATTTCTGGACATGAAAATTGTCCGATTAAATAATTTAATAGAGCTAACATAAAATGAAAAAAATATTATTCCTTCTACTTCTACACTTCACCATTTCGGCCAACGCAATGGAAGTAGTAGAATTGAAAATGCCAAAGTCCGATATCATCGTTGTAAAATTAATGTTTAGAAACGGGTCCATTTCAGATCCAACGACTAAACATGGATTAACGAATTTAACTGCTAATTTAATTTCTGAAGGTGGTTCAAAACAATACACAAGCACTGAAATCAAAGATATTATTTATCCTTGGGCGGCAGGTTATGGAGTGTCCGTTGATAAAGAAGTTAGCATCTTCACATTCAGCGTTCATAAAGATCATTTAGATAAATTCTATCCCATTTTAGCAGGACTCATTCAAACACCGCGTTTTGATGAGGAAGATTTTAAACGTGTTAAATCGAATCAGCAGAATTACGTGGATGAAGTAATTCGTACTTCTTCCGACGAAGAATATTCCAAAAAAACCTTAGAGGATTTTTTATTCAGAGGAACTAATTACCAACATCCCGTAGCTGGAACATCTGCTGGGGTTATGAATTGTTCTTTAGAAGATGTAAAAGCTCATTATTCAAGTTATTTCACGAAAGATAATTTGTCGTTAGGAATAGCAGGTAATTATTCTTCAGAATTTTTAATGAAGTTAAAGACCATGCTAAACACTTTACCATCTTTAAAAGTTACTATTCCAACACCAGGCGTTGCTCGTCAATCGAATGGAATGGAAGTGGAAATCATTTCAAAAGACAATGCATTGGGCTCTGCTATCTTCACAGGATTTAAACTTCCGATCACGCGTTCTGATGATGATTTTGCTGCTTT
>JANOPQ010000144.1:0-26686 GCA_031421935.1 Bacteroidota bacterium
TGGTCACATCCATTATTAACAGAAATGCCAGTTGCTAACAAAAAAGAAAAAAGAAGCAAAAAAGAAAAAAGTCAACATTAAATACAATCTAATTAAAAAGTCAACCTATTTCAGGCTAAGTCACAACATCTAACATCTAACATCTAAAGTCCCACATCTAAAGTCCCACATCTAACATCTTACACGTATCTTTGCACCTCATGTCAATAAAGCAAAATATACGTCATTTAAGCCTGGATGAACTCAAAGAGGTTTTCGTTTCCAAAGGGGATAAAGCCTTTCGCGCCAAGCAGGTAAGTGATTGGCTGTGGAATAAATCGGCCCGTTCTTTTGATGAGATGACGAATTTGTCGAAGGAAACTAGAATTTTGCTCGAAGAGAATTTTACCATTAATCCCATCACGATTGAGACTTCGCAGGTGAGCCGCGATCGGACCATAAAAAATGCTTTTAAGCTGCACGATGGAAATATTGTGGAAGGTGTATTGATTCCGACCGATACCCGTATGACAGCATGCGTGAGTTCTCAAGTAGGATGTAGTTTGACTTGTAAATTTTGTGGTACAGGGAAGATGGACCGAGTTCGCAATTTGCATTTTGATGAAATCTATGATCAAGTAGCCATGATTCGGGACCAAGCTCAATCTAACTACGATATTGCGTTGAGTAATGTAGTGTACATGGGCATGGGAGAACCACTTTTAAATTATGCAAACGTTTTAAAAAGTATTGAACATATCACTTCGCAGCAAGGACTGAATATGGCGCCGCGCCGTATTACAGTGAGTACAGCTGGCATTGCAAAAATGATTAAGAAATTAGGTGATGATGAAGTTAAGTTTAATCTTGCGCTGTCACTTCATGCTGCGAATGATCAGAAGCGCGATCGTATTATGCCCATCAATGAAAGCAATAAGTTAGAGGTACTGGAAGAGTCCTTGAATTATTTTTATGAGAAGACGGGGACAAGAGTTACGTTAGAATATATCGTTTTTAATAATTTTAATGATAGCCTCGACGATGCCCGTGAATTAGCCGCTTTTGCGCGTCGTGTGGTAAGTAAAATAAATTTAATCGAATACAATCCTATTGATGGAGGCGAGTTTCAAAAGACGACCGAACCTAAGATCAATGCTTTTATGAATGAGCTTTGGAAGCATGGTCATGTGGTTAATCTGCGACGTAGCAGAGGGAAGGATATTGACGCTGCGTGCGGTCAACTGGCTAATAAGTCCATCGTTTAACCTTCTTTTTATAGTGCTAATCCTCTTTTTTGATGTGATCAAAAGGTTACCTTAACATTAGCTTAATATTATATTAACATTTGACGTGTTATTAATGATTTGTTAACGTTGGGGGCTCTTTGGGATGTCATTTAGGGCAGATTTAAAATTATTTTTGCCCCCGAAGGAACTAATCTAAAATTAAAATGAAAAAATCGTTAAAAAATTGTAGTCTGAAAAGGACTATGGGAGTTAAAAGTATGTTTTTGGTTTTGTCCATACTTGTATTAAGCAACACCTCTTTACTAGCTCAAGCTTCTTCTGAGCCAGCAACCCCAAAACCAGCAGTTGAAGAAAAATGGTACGATACTTTTAAGATTCGAGGGTACTTGCAAATACGTTATAATCGATTGTTAGAAACCAATGAAGATTTGAAATGTGAACAATGTGATAAAAGTTGGGGCGAAAATGGTGGAATATTTATTCGTCGTGCACGAATTATTTTTTCCGGTCAAATATCGAAGCAAGTTTATTTTTATGTGCAACCTGATTTTGCAAGTTCAGTTTCATCAACGAGTTTAAATTTTACCCAGCTTCGCGATGCTTACATGGATTTAGGTATTGATAAAGAAAATGAATTTAGAATTCGTGTGGGTCAAAGTAAGATTCCATTTGGATTTGCTAATTTGCAATCTAGTCAAAACCGTTTGCCATTAGATCGAGATGATGCACTCAATTCTGCATTTTCGAATGAACGTGATATGGGTGCGTTTTTTTATTGGGCTCCTTCAAACAAGCGAAAATTATTAGCGAATCTTGTAAAAACAGGTTTGAAAGGATCCGGTGATTATGGTGTATTTGCTTTTGGTGTTTTCAATGGTCAAACTGCGAATAAACCTGATTTAAATAATGAATTGCATATAGTTGGTCGATTAAGTTATCCCATTGAATTGGGTAGCCAAATTATTGAAGCAAGTGTTCAAGGCTATAGCGGGAAGTTTGTGTTAGCGAAGGATCAAATTTCGGCTGGTATCAAAACAACCAAGGATAAAATTTATACTGATCAACGAGTAGCTGGATCTTTTATTCTCTATCCAAAACCATTTGGAATACAAGCGGAATATAATATCGGGGAAGGTCCTGAGTTTAATAAAGCGACAGACTCTATTGAGAATAAAGACTTGTCAGGGGGATACGTGATTTTGTCCTATATGACAAAAGTGAGAAGTCATATTTTCATTCCATTTGTTCGTTACCAATATTACAATGGTGGAAAGAAACACGAATTGGATGCGCGTTCGTATGAAGTGGAAGAAACAGAAATTGGTTTAGAGTGGCAGCCCGTTCCTCAGTTCGAATTTGTTGCGATGTATACCATCTCAAAAAGGAAGTTTGAAGATGCAGCGCTGAGAGATAATTATCAAGAAGGATCATTGTTGCGTTTACAAGCACAGATAAACTTCTAAGAAATTAATATTTCACTTGGACTATCAAATCAGGGAATCCCGAATACATCGTCTTTATGTGATATCTTAATGGCGTATTTGGATTTTATTTATTAAGAGAAAATTTAATAATTAATTCAGATGCGCCATTATTATCGATCTCTAATTGAATGTTTAAGAAAAAAGCAGTGCCATATCAACCAACCATTTTTTCATTTTGCAATTCTTTTAACTCGACCAACTCACTGCTTGAATCTTGATTTTTAGAACGCATGAGTATTATTTTATGTTGATCTTGCTTTAGCTGAGCAATAACACCAGGGTCTCCAAATAAATAAAAGAATTTTAATCTCCACGTTTTTGCACTTTTTACATCCGTCCAAATATTTACCAATTCGTGAAAATTAATATGTATTGGATTTGCTTTATTTTCTATATTTTGAGTAACACCATATTTAACCTTTTCTTCTTCTTTCTGATAGGTGTTGAACAAACGGTCCCACACGATGAAAGTAGCAGCGTAATTTTTATTTATATATTTTTCTTGCGAACCATGATGCACGCGGTGATTTGATGGGGTTGCGAATATGTATTCGATAACTGGATGCAAACGACCGATATATTCAGTGTGAACCCAAAACTGGAATAACACTGCTATCTGATTTGCTACGAAGAAGATAATTGGATGAAAACCCAGCAGTGCAACTGGGATAAAGAATACTAACTTTAAATGCTGTATCCAACTTAGCCTAAAGGACACACTTAGATTATAATGCTCACCGGTGTGGTGTACTATGTGGGTTGCCCACCAAATGCGTTGCTGATGAGAAATTCGGTGTGCCCAATAACTGCAGAAGTCGAAAATGATATAGCATGGTAAAAATAACCACCAACTAAAGTGCATTCGCCACGGTACCAAGTTATACACCCATATCACGATAAAAAGTAAAAAAGATTTAATTGCAAAGGCGATAATAACATTCCCAATTCCTACCAACACAGATCCGATAGTTTCTGTCTTTTTATAAAGTTCTTTGTTTTGTTTTTTTGAAATATACCATTCCAACAAAACAAAAAAGAACATGAATGGTGCAGCCCATACAATTATTTCGGGTGAATTACTGGAAATATCATTTATTTGAGAATAAAGTATTTTAGGTGCACCAAATAAAGACTTAATATTTACATGAATTATTTCGAAAAGATTCGAATCCATAATTTCATTATTTTTGGAAGTGAAGTAATCATTTTAAAGTAGTTCTTAACTGGATATTTTTAGTTAAAGAGTAAATATATCGGTTTTTATTGTTACTAATGTACTTTTAAATAATCCATATTCATTTATTAAAGCTGGATATTTTGTAATTCATTGGTTTGAATGTCGATCGCTTTTCTGATGTTGATTTTTGTGAGTTTCAAATAGTTCTTTTGTTTTCATTTTCTTTTGTTCATTTACCATTTCTACATCAATTCGATCTTCATATGCCGCGTCATTAGTCCTAGCTATTTTAAACTTAATGAATTTTATTAGCGCTAAATTGGTAAAATACATGACCTAGAGGAATTATACACGATTTCTTCAATAAAATTGGCTTAGGAAAGACAAAAGTTAAGGGATGGTTATAAATATTCATTTAATTAATTAGTTTTGGTTCTCGTTTTATTAAATAATAATTCATGGAACCGCTTCTTAAGAAAAGAATTTACTCCCTCGATTTTCTGCGTGGTTTTGTGATGATTATAATGGCTCTTGATCACACTCGTGATTTTTTGCATTTTGATGCCTTTATTCATGACCCATTAGATTTAAAAACAACCGGCCCCATTTTGTTTTTTACGAGATGGATCACCCATTTTTGTGCTCCGGTCTTTGTGTTCCTAGCAGGTATCTCTATCTTTTTGCAAGAAGCAAGAAAAAGTAAAAATGAATTGTCCGCATTCTTAATGAAGCGCGGCTTGTGGTTAGTGTTCGTTGAAGTAGTAATTATAACTTATGCTTGGACCTTTCATAGCGGTTTCCCTGTGTTCGTTTTAGGAGTAATTTGGGCTATTGGAATTAGTATGATTGGTATGGCATTGCTTATTCGACTGCCATTTAAGATGGTATTTATTATTGGATTATTACTTGTGTTTGGCCATAATGTTTTCGATTATTATCCAAGCACACATTCTGGTTTGTTTTGGGACTTTCTTCGAAATGGAAATTTTGTATTCCATACTCTCATTCCAAGTCATGAAATGGCCATTATTTATCCCATCCTCCCTTGGCTTGGACTAATGTCGTTGGGTTATTGTTTGGGTGCTTTTTATAAGCAGGAATATAATCCAGTAAAGAGAAGGAAGATATTAAGTACATTAGGTTGGAGCGCAATTGTGTTTTTTATGCTTCTACGATGGACCAATCTTTATGGAAATCCATTTTTGTGGTCAGCTCAAGTGGATCCCATATTTACATTTATGTCATTTATAGACGTACATAAGTATCCGCCGTCTCTCCTTTATTTATGTATTACTATTGGACCTGCTTTGTTATTTCTCGCGTACTTTGAAAATTTGAATACTAAGTGGAGTAAAGTAGTTAGTGTGTATGGCAGAGTTCCTTTCTTCTATTATGTATTGCATTTTTACATTTTGCATTTAATCGCGATATTCGTTTTTATAAGTAACGGCCATGACTTAAATGAAGAGACTTCTTTAATATTTGGAATTCCATTTAAGTTCGTAGTGGCAGGTGAAGGCCTAGCATTGAAATATGTATATTTAGTTTGGATCTTGATGGTAGCTGCTTTGTATCCATTGTGTAAATGGTTTAGTGACTTGAAGCAGCGCAAAAATTATTGGTGGCTGAGTTATTTATAAAGAGAGTGAGTAAGATGATTCGAGCCCGTTTATAGCGCATTAAAATATCTACTAAATTTGTAATGATGTCAACAAGCAATTTGTCAGTTCGAGAAATTAGCATAGAGAATATTCCATCCCTGGTAAATTATTGGATGAATTCTCCAGATGATTTTTTAGTTAATATGGGAGTTGATCTTTCGAAGTTGCCTTCTCGTGAAGATTTTACAACGATGATAGAATCTCAACTGATAACTCCTTATGCTGAGAAAAAATCTTTTGCTGTCATTTGGTTTTATGGCGAAAGGGCTATTGGACATTCAAATATTAGTCCAATCGTTTTTGGCGAAGAAGCTTTTGTTCATCTTCATATTTGGGAGCAAGATTTTCGTGGAAATGGATTTGGATTAGAGTGCTTGAGAATATCCATTCCCATTTATTTCAACCATTTTAATTTGAAACGAATTTTTTGCGAACCATATACTTTAAATACTGGTTCTAATAGAACAATAGAAAAATTGGGTTTCGAATTTGTAAAGGAGTATACTACTATTCCCGGTTGGATTTGTTTTGAACAACCAGTAAAGCGTTGGGTGCTCACTCGTGAAATGTTTGATTCTTGGACACATGTTTAAATCACAATTCTCCCGAAATGTTTGGCTCTTGGGACTCATCAGTCTCTTTGCCGATATTTCAAGTGAGTTGTTGTATCCCATTCTTCCTTTGTATTTAAAGGAAGCCGGCTATTCAATGCTTGCTCTCGGATTGTTGGAAGGTATTGCAAATGTAATTGCCGGTGTTTCTAAAGGGTATTTCGGACATCGGTCGGATCAACTTCAGCTACGAGCTGTTTTTGTGAAGTGGGGATACGGACTTTCTGCATTGGGAAAAATATTGATGATTGGCTCTCCCGATTTACTGAGAATTTTTTCTGGAAGAATTACGGATCGTTTGGGAAAAGGAATTCGAACAGCTCCACGCGATTCTTTGTTGTCGATGGAATCAAGCCCAGAAACGAGAGCAGCCGTATTTGGTTTTCATCGCGGACTCGATACACTCGGTGCCGCCATTGGTCCCACCTTTGCGTTACTCTGGCTTTGGTGGATGCCAGGCGATTATTCAACTTTATTCACTATCGCATTTATTCCTGCCGTAATTAGTTTGATATTAACCTTTCGTTTGAAAGAGAAAAAAGTAAGTACAGAAGTAATATCTAAAACGCATGTCGGATTTTTTTCTTATTTCAATTATTGGAAAACAAGTCATGTTAGCTTCAGGAAATTTTTATTTCCATTGATTTTGTTTGCAATGGTAAATAGTCCCGATGTGTTTTTGTTGATGGCATTAAAAGAAGCTGGATTTTCCGACACCACCATGATCGCGGTTTACATCTTATATAATTTTCTGTATGCATTATTGGCATTGCCCATTGGTGTTTTGGCAGATCGATTTGGAAAAATTAAGGTAATGTTATTTGGTGTTTTTCTATTTGCTGTTTGTTATACAGGAATGGCATGGATGAATTCCTTAGCAGCATTTACAGTTTTGTTTGCTGTTTATGCTCTATCCATCTCATGCTTAGAATCGGTTGCGAAGGCAGTTATTTCTACCATAGTACCATCGCATGAACGCGGACAGGCCATCGGTTTTTATACGAGTGTAAATAGTTTGGGTGTGCTTTTCGCAGGAGTGTGGACAGGAGGATTGTGGTCGATGGGCGGTCCCAACCTTGTTTTTTCAATTACTGCAGTTGTTGCCATGATCGCATTTTTTATGTTGCGATGGAATGCATCAAAAATTAAAAATCATGTTGTCTGAAAAACTACTGCATATAAGCTTTTACATATTTTCCAATAATATCAAATTCTAAATTTACAACATCACCCACTTTCATTGTTTTAAAATTAGTATGCTCATAGGTGAAAGGAATTATAGCGACGCTGAATTTTCCGGGATGTGATGCGGCGACAGTTAAACTCACTCCATTCATGGTGATAGAACCTTGTGGAACAGTAACGTGACCTGCGTTTTTATCATACGTAAATTCCATCAGCCAACTCCCATTCTCATCTTTGATGGATGTACAATGTCCAATTAAGTCTACATGACCTTGCACAATATGTCCGTCAATTCTTCCATTCATCAACATGCATCGTTCAAGGTTTATTAAATCTCCTGAATGTATATTTCCTAAATTGCTTTTGCGCAACGTTTCAGCAATAGCGGTCACAATATAGCCTTCTGGTCGAAATCCGGTAACGGTTAAGCAAACACCATTATGCGCCAAGCTTTGGTCAACTTTTAATTCTTCAATAAAGGGACACTCAACTGTAAATGTTTTGTTTCCCCCTTCTTCAATTACAACTAGCACCTTACCAAGTGCTTCAATAATTCCTGTGAACATGATGTATGTACTTTGAATTTGAAGATAAAAGTAAATAATTATTGCTTTGGTCGATCAAAGGTAATTTCAGAATTTTTCTAGCAAAGGCGCAGAAATTTCTATGATTAGTTCCAAATTTCATCTAAAAATATAATTTTCTAATTCCCTCTCCATTGGAGAGGGCTAGGGAGAGGATTGAACAATATGCTCACTAAAATTTATTCGCTAGAGAATACTGCTTTTCTCTTCGATGGTTTCTCTTCGCTAATTTTTCTCGTGAAGGCGCAATCCCGATAGCTATCGGGCCGCTAAGGCCTGCCTGCCGGCAGGCAGGCTGCGCTACGATAAATTTTCTTTCTAAGGTGCTAAGGCTGCGCTACTATAAATTTTCTTTCTAAGATGCTAAGGCTGCGCTATGCTTAGCTTTCTTCCGAGAACCTAAGCGACTCTGCGCCTTCGCGAGAAACCTTAGCGAGAATTTCCTCCGCGCACTGAGCTTGTCGAAGGGTGCGAGCAACTTATTTTTTCGCGAGTCCTTTCTTGTAAACTTGCAAGCATCGATCTCTTGCAAAGGCATGTTCTACTATCGGTGGTGGATATCCGAAGTCTTCAAACTCAGGCACCCATTTTCGAATGTATTTAAAATCGGGATCAAATCGTTGTGTTTGTAAATAAGGATTGAAGATTCTAAAATAGGGAGCAGCATCGCAGCCGCTTCCTGCTGCCCATTGCCATCCACCGTTATTAGCACTTAAGTCGAAGTCGAGAAGCTTGGAAGCGAAGTAGGCTTCTCCCCACCGCCAATCAATCAATAAATGTTTGGTGAGAAAGCTCGCGGTGATCATGCGCACTCGATTATGCATAAATCCAGTTACATTGAGTTCGCGCATTCCCGCATCAACAATGGGATAGCCCGTTCGCCCTTCACACCAAGCTTTAAATTCGTCTTCGTTATTTCTCCATTCAATGAAATCGTAGGCAGGTTTAAAAGCGCTTTGTACAACATGTGGAAAATGCCAAAGGATCATCATATAGAATTCTCGCCAACAGAGTTCATTCAGCCATGATGAACTAAGTTTTTGTGCTTCCTTAATTAATTTTCGAATACTAACGGTTCCAAATCGAAGGTGTAAACTAAGACGAGAAGTTCCTGCTACACTTGGAAGATCACGAGTATCTTTATAATGCTGAATAATCGATTTGTTTATTTCTTTGCTGGGAAAAGAACTATCGTTTTTTTCAAATCCCATCGATTTCAACGTTGGTATAATTGAAGAAATATTTTGATTGAGATTACTAAAAAGATTTTTAGTATCGTAATTTGGAATACCTTCTTCATTCAACTTCTCCATCCATTTTTTGCTGAAGGGCGTATAGACGGTGTACGGTAGTCCATCTTTCTTTAGAATCTCATCTTTTTCAAAAAGCACTTGGTCCTTGAATGAATGAAATTCAATTTTATTTTTTGCCAATTGACTTTCTATTTCCTTGTCTCGAACTTTAGCATAAGGCTCGTAATCGTGATTCGTGTAAACTGCAGCAATATCATAGTCCTTAAGTAGTTCTTTCCAAATTTTTATTGGGGTGCCATATCGCACATCCATGCAAGAGCCATGTGAAAGAAGTTGTTGGTTTAAATTTGTGATTTGATCATGAATAAATTGAAGTCGACGATCTTTCTTATCTTGCAAGTGATCTAAAATATCTTTATCGAAAATAAAAACACATTGTACTTTGTGGCCGCTTTTCAAACTATGATATAAGGCAGCATTATCTTCTAGTCGAAGATCGCGACGAAACCAATGAATAACTACTTTATTTTCCATATAGTTGTTGGAACGATCGGATTAGTGTTGGGAATTTAAATTTATATCCACTTTGTTTAATTTTTTCAGCACTTACTCTTGAACTATTTAGAATAATGCTGCTTCGTTCACCCATGATGAAGCGGAGCAAAATAGCTGGAACTGGTATCAGAAAACTCCATTTTAAGATAGGAGCTCGTAATGCACGCATGAAATCAATCATTCTTGAAGGTTCTGGGCTAACAGCGTTAAATACACCATGCATATTCTTACTTTCAATTCCATGAATCATTTGTAAGCAAATATCATCGATGTGAATCCAACTAATGTATTGCTTTCCATTTCCTAGTACAGGACAAATTCCAAAGGAGATCGAAGCACTCATTTCTTTTAATGCTCCTCCATTTTTTGATAGTACCACTCCAATTCTAAATAGAATGGTTCGAATGGATGTGTCTTGATATGCCTTTTCCCATTCAACTGTGGATTCCGCTAGAAAGCCATTGCCCATTGCTGATTCTTCTGTCAACATTTCCTCGTTTCGGTTACCATAATATCCAATAGCTGAAGCGGAGATAAGTACACAAACTTGATTTTTATTTTCTTTTAATGCGTTTAATATGCAGGTTGCCGATTGCGTTCTACTTTCAATTACTTTTTTTCGATAACTTTTTGTCCATGCATGATTAGAAATACTTGCTCCCGACAAATTAATAATGGCATCGCAATTTTCTAGTGCATGTGAATCCATCTTCCCTAACTCTGGATCCCACAAGTAAGTAGTAATTCCTGCCTCAGGAGTAGCAGAACGACTCAGCCATGCCACATCATAACCCTTCTCTAAGAGAAGTGTCGTTAATCGTCTGCCGATTAATCCTGAGCCACCACCAATGATTACTTTTTTCATAAATTTAAAACAATGGATGAAATGATTAGTTTAATTTCCAATAGAATAAATCAACACCAATTTACTCTACCAAGTATGCGGGGTCAAAACCACTATCGCCTGGATCAAAATTCAAGATGGGAGCCACGGGTGGACGTTTTCCAAATCGAACTTGTAAACTAATCCGTAGATAAGGAGTTGCCACTTGCTTTGCTTTGTAATCATCAATCTGCAAGCTACCCGATGTAGTCATGCCAACTTCCGGTGTAATAACTACATGTCGAGTTGTATAATAACGAGCCAACAGGCCTACTCGATAATATTGAAAACGATATAGAAGAGGTTCATCTTGATAGATACTATCTGGTTTTAAATAATGATATCCTCCTATATTTTGAATTTTAGCACTCAAGCTAATTTTTTTGGAGAAAACATGAGTGTACATCGCATTAAAAGGTAAAGTCAATTGAACTTGATCATCGTTCCCTAATTTAATTCCAAATCCTATTAGTGGTAAGGGAAGATCCCTACCCATTACGGGAGTGTACATCACGCCAAGTGTATGCCACCAAGTATTATTGTGATAGAGCTTTCGCCAAACTAAGGCTCCATGAAAACGCAGATAATTTAATTTGAAATTAAAGGATTCAGAGGGCAAAGAGGTAGAAAATTGAACGAGAAATAAATTTCTTAGTCCTTTTGACATTAAACCTGTTATACCTAATCGACCCATGGTTAGTATCCGATCGGGTTCGAGGAAGTCGAGTTGTGAAATTTTTCCTGTAGCTCCGCCGTTTAGAAGTACAGCAAAGAAAGGTTTTCCCCCATCGGCCGAGAGCCAATCTTTTCCTAGGTAAAGCGGAAACCGAAAGCTAAAACCAGTGGCAGCGTGTCCATTCTCCATGGTCGTGTCTTTTACCTCGCTCGGTTCTAAATATTCTTCATCCACTTGCCACATAGGCGATAGTAATGCATGTGGTTTGTACCCGCCTTGACCAAAGGAACAAAAGCTAACAAGTACCATTAACAGCAGCAGAAAGTTGAACTTATTAAAAAATAATTTTAATATTTGCAGATGGGCCTTTTCCCTTTTCATTTTAACAAAGATACTATATGAACGAGTTACAACTTGAAAAATATCGACACGATCTTGCTTATTTGAAAGCGATGGCCGTTCAAACTATAAAGGATTTTGAACGATTTAATTATATTCTAGTATTTAATGAGAGTTTGCCTGTTCAATTCAATACCTATCGTATTCAATTGGCAGAACGACTCCAATATTGGTGCAAATTTGATGCAGACCGTATCCCAGGTTTACTTTATCATATTGATGTTCCTGAACATATGATACCGGTTCGATATGGTTGTCGTGATACAGCTCAAATGGCGGATGTGATTTTGCAACGTGAATTAATAAAAGTGGTTTTAAAAAAACATTATTCTTCTTGAGTTGTTTTACTTATCAAGTTCATTCATAATGAATGGAATAATCAAATCTAAGAATAGTAAATGAACAACTTCTCGATTAAAGATGTGGAAGCATTAACCGGAATCAAATCGCATACGCTGCGTATTTGGGAGCAGCGTTATGGAATTCCGCTACCGAATAGAACTGCCACTAATATTCGATATTATACAGACGATGATTTAAAATTACTTCTCAATGTAGCGATGTTAAATCGTAAAGGATATAAAATATCCAAGATTACAAAAATGTCGAAGGAAGAGGTGGATACATTGGTGCTTGACCTTACGCTTCAATCCGATGATGAAACGATGCATTTGGAATCATTAATTAAAGCAATGTTTAGCTTAGATGAAGATACCTTTATTCAGGTTTTCCAATCAAGCATTGATCAAATTGGCTTTGATGAAAGTTTTAAGAAGTTAGTTTTTCCTTTAATGGCCCGAATTGGTATTATGTGGCAAACGGGTTCTATTAATCCGGCGTACGAGCATTTTGTTACTCATTTAATTCGACTAAAATTATTTTCTTCTCTCAATGCATTGCCTAAAATTGAAACGCAAAAGGCAAAGAAATTTATTCTTTTTCTTCCTGCCAATGAACCACATGATGTGACCTTGCTTTTTGCAAATTATTTAATTCGCTTAGCTGGTCACCATACCAATTATCTGGGACCCAACTTGCCGCTTAATGAGTTGCATTCAGTAATGAAATTGTATAAAGCCGATTATATTCTCACGGTGCTAACCTCTCCAATCAGTAGTCAAACTCCATTGCAGATTGCAAATAAGTTGCATGCCGATTTTCCCAATACGAACATTTTAATAGCAGGACCACAGATTTCTCAATCGCATATTCAGTTTCCACCTCATGTTACACTTCTTTTTGATTTTAATGATTTTACTAATTTGTTAAAGTCCATAAGCTAGATGGGTTTTATTTTATTCAGAACCTATAGAAAGCACTTTCTGACCTGATTGATTTCTAAATTTGATGTAGTTTTCTTCTCACCTTTTAGAGCGGATTTTCTTCTTTGCAAGTTCGGTTCTTTAAGTGTTAATTTCTTCTTTATAAAATTTCTACGTCTACCTAAGCTTTCCAATGCGTCACCCTGAGCTTGCCGATGGGTCACCCTGAACTTACCGATGGGTTACCCTGAGCTTGCCGATGGGTTACCCTGAGCTTACCGATGGGGTTACCTTGAGCTTGCCGGTGAGTGCGACCAATATCATTAAGGAATTTTAACCCAGAATGGGTCTTATGTTTATTTAGATGATGTGATCTGTTGTAGAAGTCTTGGTGAAGATGTCTTTTATAAGCCAAAACTATCTTAGTAAAGTACAAGTTGTTGGAAATCAATAATTTTAATTGAAGTACTAGCTTTCAGCAAGTTAAAGTCTGTTTAACAAATATATTAAAAAAGTTAAACAAAAAACTTGCAAATTGGATCAGACCTAGTTACCTTTGTTTAAGTATTTATAAAAAAAATTAGACAAAATGACACAACTCGAATTTAATTATCATGTTAAGGAATATTATGCACCTCTACGAGGATATGCTCTTAAACTAACACGAGCAGTAGAAGATGCAGAAGATTTAGTTCAAGAAACAATGCTTAAAGCATTTAAGAATAAAGACAAATTTGCTCCCGACACTAATTTAAAGGGTTGGTTGTATACCATCTTGAAAAATCTTTTTATTAATGAATATCGAAAAAAAGTGAAGCGCAAAGTAATTCATGATGATACAGAAAATAATTATCTGTTAGAAAATGTGAATTATTCTGAAATGAATAATGGAATAGAGCGCATTGCGTTGAAAGAAATTGATGCAGCCATTTGCGAGTTGCCAGCTAATTTACGTATTCCTTTTATGAAATCATTTGAAGGATATAAATACTCTGAAATTGCTGATGAACTGCAAGTGCCATTGGGTACTGTAAAAATTAGAATTCATGTAGCCCGTCAAAAATTAAAAGAATCCTTAAATGCCTATGGAGCAGATTATGGTTTTAACTTAAATTAAAATTTGTTTCTAATGCAATTTTGCGACACTAATGAAATAGAGTACTTCTAAGAAGTACTAAACTCTGTTTCAACTACAAAGTAATGTAAAGACTGCACTGCGCAGCAAATCTTAATTCATATCCCGATGGCTATCGGGACTTAAATCTTATCCCGATGGCTATCGGGACTTAATTCTTAATTCTGCATTCTTAATTTATTTGTATTCTTCCCGATACATCTTCACCATTAAAACAAAATAAGAAATAAGCAACGGCCCGAATACAATTCCTGGAAGTCCAAACCACTGCATTCCAAAAATAACCCCAAGCACAGTCACCAAGGGGTGTACATTCGCAAATTTTTTCTGAAGCGTAAACCGAAATACATTATCAATATTGGTGATGATTAAGGTACCACAAATCAAGATGGCTATACCTTGCCAATGATTGCCGTTTGCATATTGGTAAATCCCTGCTGGAATCCATACCAACGCAGTTCCTACAAGCGGAATAAAAGACATGAATCCGGCGATGGTTCCCCAAAACCAAGGCTGATCTAAATCGCAAAACCAAAAAATAATACCTGCTGTGAGTCCCTGTAAAATAGCCAGTACAGGTGCACCTAATACATTGCTGAAAACAGCCATCTCTAATTCAGATGAAAAATGCTGTGAGTGATTATTCTCAAAAGGTAAATAATCAATTAACGTTTTTTCTACGTCACCTTGATTTTGTAGTAGGTAATAAAGAATGAAATACATCATTCCTATGGTCGCTAATGCATCCGCAGTAGCACCTAAAATTTGTGGAATTATATTACTTGCTAAACTTTGAAATTTCTCAAGCATATCATGACTTAAAACACTAAAACCAGTTTGCGAATAGATGAAGGCATCCATCTGCTGCAATCCATTCATCAAGTCATTGCTATGGATGATCGCATAATTTATTTTAGAAGCCAACAGCCCATATAACGACCAAAAAGGGATGAGAATGGTGATGAAGGAAATGAACAATATCAAGACAATAGAAAGCGTTTTATTCCAATTCTTCTTGATAGTTAAGAATTTTAAAAACGGTCGAGCCAATACATAAAGTATTGTGGCAGAGAGGAAGGAAGTTAAAAATCCAATCAAGGACCAAAATAAAAAGACACCCAATAAGATGATGACCAGCAAGCTCACAACTTGATTTCGGTTGTTATTCATGGAATAAAAATAATCATTTTGGTTCATTACGATCTATTATCTTTGAAACGTTAAAAAATAATTATGTCCCTATTCTCCAACCATCGTCGTAAACTGATTCTTTTGATGTTGATTCCATCAACCTTTTTAAGTATCAGCTTTGTAGATGATTATTTTATGATTAGCAAACAGCTCGATATTTTCTCTGCAGTGTATCGGGAAGTTGACCAATTTTATGTGGATGATGTGAAGCCTGGTGAATTATTGAAGATAGGAATTGATGGAATGTTAAAGACCATCGACCCATACACCAATTTTTATCCTGAATCGGAAATTGAAGATTATAGAATGAAGCATGTCAGTACGGAGTACGGTGGTATCGGCGCTTCTTCTTTTCGTTATGGAGATAGTATTGTGATTTATGATGTATACGAAGGCTACCCCGCTCAATTGGCTGATGTCCGCGCTGGTGATCTGTTGATTTCTGTGAATGGTAGAGCAATTAAAGGCTTGACTCCATCTGAAATTGATGATATGATCAAAGGGCAGGCGGGTACTGTTGTGAAAGTTGGATTGTCGCGTTATGGTGAAACAGCACTCATCGAAAAGTCAATTACCCGTGGAGAAATTAAAGTAAAGAATGTTCCTTACTATGGAATGATCAACGATAGTGTTGGCTACATTAAACTTGATAAGTTTTTACAAAACTGTTTCAGCGAAGTGCACGATGCCTTAGTCGATTTGCAAAAGATCAAAGGTCTTACGTCGCTCGTTTTTGATTTACGAGGGAATGGCGGTGGTTTGTTAGAAGAGTCGGTGCAAATGTTGAATTTATTTGTGAAGAAAGGAGAGTTGCTCGTTACTCAAAAAGGAAAAACAGAAGGATCAAACAATACGTACATCGCTAAAGTAGATCCAATCGCTCCTGATTTAAAAGTAGCTGTTTTGATTGATAAAAATTCTGCTTCAGCGAGTGAAATTACGGCTGGTAATTTTCAAGATTTAGACCGAGGTGTTATTATTGGTCAAAGAAGTTTTGGTAAAGGCTTGGTGCAACAAACTCGACCACTTACTTACAATGCGCAAATGAAACTGACAGTGGCAAAGTATTATACTGCTAGTGGTAGATGTGTTCAAACACGCATTTATAATCACGATGAAGGAAATGCAGTAACCGAAGTTCCCGATTCATTGATGAAAGCGTTTAAAACGAAGAACGGAAGAACGGTGTTTGATGGTTCTGCAGTTTACCCAGATCGGTTCCTACCGTTGTCGGATACCAGCAACATCACAAAAAGTTTAATTGGAAATTTTATCATCTTCGATTATGCAAGCAGATACCGTCAACAACATAGCAGTATCGATTCTGTCGATGTGTTTTCATTCACCGATGCCGACTTCAAAGATTTTGAAAATTACGTGAATGCTGAAAGTTATACTTATTCTACCCAAACGGAATTTGCTTTTAAACTGTTGAAAGAGGCCGCTACACGTGAAAAATATTATGCTAGCAATAGCAATGAAATTGATAAATTAGGAAAAGAGTTGAATCACGATAAAGCTGCCGATTTAAGATTATTTAAATCGGAAATAAAAAGTTTTATAGAGAAAGAATTAATCACTCGATATTATTTCCAAACAGGAAAGTATAAGTACATGTTCAAGCATGATGATACCATCAAAGAAGCATTAGCAGTTTTAGGAAATGCTACACTTTATAATTCCATTTTAAAAGGAGAAGGCGAGTATAAAGTAATTGGTAAACCGAAGAAATAATTTTGGGATTATCAATCATCTGCAGTTATGAAATTATCAAAAGTGTATTTGGTTGCTCGACTTTACTTAAATTTGTGTTAAATTCCTCTGTGTCTTCTGTACAAAACTTTGCGACTTTGCGCATTTGCGAGAAAATTTAGCTTAGAGAAAATCGACCGAATGGCTTAGCGACCTCTGCGAGAAATATTAGCGTCTTTAACGTACTCCTTTAAACTGATCCAAGAAGCGCACATCATTCTCCGAAAAAATACGAAGATCTTTGATGCTGTACTTAAGCATCGTGATTCTTTCAATGCCCATTCCGAATGCAAAGCCACTGTATTTTTTGGAGTCAATTTTATTATTTTCCAACACGGCGGGATCAATCATTCCACAACCTAAAATCTCAACCCACCCCGTGTATTTACAGATATTGCAACCCTTGCCTTTGCAAATGGTGCAACTGATGTCCATCTCGGCGCTGGGTTCGGTGAAAGGGAAATAGGAGGGACGAAGTCTGATTTTTGTGTCAGCTCCAAACATCTCTTGAGAGAAATACAATAGGGTTTGTTTTAAATCGGCGAACGATACATTTTCATCAATATAAAATCCTTCTACTTGATGAAAGAAACAATGTGCGCGAGCTGATATAGCTTCATTTCGATACACTCTGCCCGGACAAATAGTTCGAATGGGAGGCGCTTGATTTTCCATCACTCTCACCTGAATAGATGAAGTATGTGTACGCAATGCTAAAGATCCCTTGTACTTTTCTTGATCGGGATTTACATCGATGAAAAAAGTATCCTGCATGTCGCGTGCGGGATGTTCAGGAGGAAAATTCAACGCCGAGAAATTATGCCAATCGTCTTCAATCTCGGGACCATCACTAACGTTGAAGCCTATCCGCGAAAAGATGCTGATGATTTTTCTACGCACTAAGCTCAATGGATGAAACGACCCCAATGGATTGGGATCCGAAGGTAAACTCAAATCAATATTTTGATTTGAACCAGTTTCTGCATCTTCAAATGCATCTTTAAATTGATTTAACCGATCCTCTGCAGCCACCTTCAATGAATTCACTTGCAATCCAAAAGATTTTCGCTCTTCAGGAGCCACCTCTTTCATCTTCGCAAACAATTCCGTCAGCACTCCTTTCTTCCCTAAAAAGCGAACACGAAAAGTCTCCAACTCCTCTTTATTAGCAGGAGCAAAACTTTTTGTCTCTTCAATTAAAGCTTCAATATCTAACATAACTTGCATTTCACTATTTAGATCCAACATCCAACATCCAACATCCAACATCCAACATCCAACATCCTACATCTAACATCCAAATTCTTAATTCCTAATTCTTAATTCTTAATTAATTTAACCGTCATCCTCACATCCGTTTCCGGACGATCACCAGGCAAGGTTTTTACGGCTGCAATTTTATCAATCACATCCAACCCTTCTACAATTTCACCAAAAACCGTATAGTTACGATCTAACCATGGCGAACCTCCAACTGTCATATAATCTGACTTTTGCTTTTCGCTCATGGTGAAACCAATGCGTTGTTCTGCTTGTGTAATTTCAGCTTCCGTCATCGGCTTGCCTTGAACAATGTAAAACTGACAACCTGAACTTGCTTTTTCCGGATTTCCATCTCGGGCAGCAGCCAAAACACCTTTTTTGTGATAGAGTGTATCTATTAATTCAGCAGGAATTTTATATCCCACATCGCCCGAACCTAACATTTTTCCTGGCGCAGCATCTTTTGATTGTGGATCGCCGCCTTGAATCATAAATCCTTTAATAACACGGTGGAAGAGAAGGCTATCATAAAATCCCTCACTAACCAATTTCATAAAGTTCGCCCTGTGTAAAGGAGTCTCTTTATAAAGTTTCAATTTCATGGTACCATAATCGGTGATAATCTCAATTAATGTGTCTGTAACTGCTTTTTCCATTGATTTTTTCTTCTTTTGAGCGAATGTATTCGTTCCAATTGCAAGCATGAGGCCTAGGCAAATGAGGAATATTTTTTTCATAGTATTGATAATTAATTACTTTTGTTTGTAAGAATCCATTAAATATTATAATTGTTCTTGTTGCAAGTTTAACTAAATTTGAACAATCATTGGTTATCTCCGTATAACAAAAAGTAATTTATAAAAATGAATCGATATCTCCTCTTATTCTGCCTAGCCCTTGTAGGATTGGTTACTTCTTCTTCTTGTAAGAAGACAAAAGACTGTGAAGCCGTTATTACGGTGGTTGATTCTACAGGTCGGGCTGTTGCAGGTGCAAAAGTAGTTTTGCGTCAGGATAGTGTTGTGAATCCTCAGACTGGCGTTCGAGCGGATATCTTTGGTGAACAATTTACTACGAGTAGTGGCGAGGCGATTTTTTCCTTTAAATGGGAAGCTGTTTTGAATGTTGAAGCCACCTCTTTAACCACTTCAGCGAAAGATTATATTCGCTTAGAGCAAAGTGAAACCGTTCGTAAAACGGTGACAGTTAAATAGTATACTTTTTCTTCCCTTTCACATTTCTTCTTTAGATGGATTCATAAGCCACATAAATGGCTTGGTTACCACTCATTGACTATTTTTGCATGAAATTCTTCATGTATGTCCATCAAAACTGTCGATAATTATAACTTCTCTGGAAAAAAAGCACTTATTCGAGTAGATTTTAACGTTCCTCTCAATGCCGAACTTCAGGTAACTGATCCCACTCGTATCAAGGCGGCAATTCCAACTATTCAAAAAATACTGAAAGACGGTGGCAGTGTAATTTTAATGTCTCATTTGGGTCGACCAAAGGAAGGTCCAGTCGATAAGTATTCTTTACATCATATCGTTTCTACTTTAAGCGAGTTACTTCATACGGAAGTGAAGTTTGCGAATGATTGCATAGGCGCTTCTGCCGATGGGTTGGCTGCAAACTTAAAGTCCGGCGAAGTATTGTTGCTAGAGAATCTTCGCTTTTATAAACAGGAAGAAAAAGGAGATGTAGAATTTGCAAAGAAACTATCCACTTACGGTGACGTCTATGTGAATGATGCATTCGGCACAGCGCATCGTGCTCATGCTAGTACAGCCGTGATTGCACAATTTTTTAAAGGCAATTGTATGTTTGGCTATGTGATGGCTGGGGAGTTATTGAATGCAGAAAAAGTGTTGAATGCACCTGAAAAACCTTTTACGGCCATCATGGGTGGCGCAAAAGTGAGCGATAAAATTTTGATCATCGAACAACTGATGGAAAAAGTAGATCATCTTTTGATAGGAGGAGGAATGGCGTATACATTCATTAAAGCACAAGGAGGTAACATTGGAAATTCGCTTTGTGAAGAAGATAAGTTAGACTTAGCACTTCAAATTCTTTCCTCAGCTGCATCGAAAGGAGTGAAAATTCATTTGCCCATTGACACGGTAAACGGAGATAAGTTTGATAAGGATGCAAATACTAACGTTACGGATATCCGAAGTATTGAAGAAGGATGGATGGGTTTGGACATTGGTCCAAAATCGGCAGCACTTTTTGCAGATGTGATTCAGCAAAGCAAAACAATTTTGTGGAATGGTCCGATGGGCGTATTCGAAATGAAAAAATTTGAGAACGGAACAAAAACCGTAGCCGAAGCCATTGCAGCGGCTACTGCAAATGGAGCCTTTTCCCTCATTGGTGGAGGCGATTCAGCAGCTGCGATTAATCAATTCAATATGGCGGATAAAGTTTCTTATGTTTCTACTGGTGGAGGTGCACTCCTCGAACACATCGAAGGAAAAGTACTACCCGGCGTTGCCATGGTCAACGAAAATCGCTAAGATGTAAAAGCTCTTCCAATTATTTATCGTACCAACATTAAATCAAGAAAAGTAAGAAGAGCAAAGTATAAAATCTAGCAGCAAGTAGCGAAGCCACACGACCAGCAGCTAGAAGCCAGCAGCCAGCAGCTTAAATTTTTCGAAGCTTAAATTAAATTTACACGAAAACTAAATCGAACAAAATGAATTACCTCGATTTCATCATCGCCATTCCCTTAGTCTGGGGTGCTTACAAAGGATTTCAACGTGGATTCATTTTTGAAATAGCAATGATCATTGGCTTGGTGCTGGGATTGTATTTAGCATTCAAAATGAGTAGTCTCTTCGAAGGATTGGTATCAAAAATGGTAGACGCAGAAGGAACTACTTTACATTATTTAACATTTTTTGTTGTCTTTATTTCTGTAATTCTCATCATGGTATTCTTAGCTAAACTACTCGAAGGATTACTTAAAATTGGAAATCTAAATGTGTTCAATAAGGTGGCTGGTGCCATTTTCGGATTGTTAAAATTTGCATTGGTTGTAAGCGTGGTATTTGCTGTTTTTCGTCCTATCGATGCTCACCTCGGACTCCTCTCAGCAAAAACAAAAACCGAATCTTATTTATACCGACCTGTTCTTCATGTTACCAAATACTTATTCCCAGCCATGAAAGATGTGCAGGATGAGTTTAAAAGCCGATTGAATTAGCATCATGAATCAAGCAAAAAATTATTATTGTAATAAATTGATTTGTTTATTTTATTTGTTGTTTTTAAATTTTAATTTAAATGCTCAAATAAATACGGAAAATATTTTAATAGAAGATATTCTAACGAAATATTCGAGCGGGATTGTAGAGGGGAAATTTCATGCAGATTTCAAGTTAAAAACCAGCTCAAGTAAAGACACGTTGGTCATTAAAGGGCTGTGTCAATTTGATAGAAATTTTTTAAATGAAGATAGTATTGCAAGTTTTGTTTTTTTTCAGGACAAAATGCCATCATTATTGTTATTCGATAATTGGCTATATGAAGTCTGGTTGAATGATTCAACATATAGCAAAGCAAAATATATGGGGCTCGAGGGCTCAAGGAAAGGTTTTCGATCGAAGGCTATTTTTTGGGATTATTTGAAGTCTAATAATTCATTTGAGAAAACGCAAATGCCGACTAGTAAATTATCAATTAATTTCAATGGTATTTCATGTCTAAACGAAACTTTATTTTATGATGTTGGCATAAATTATAGAAGTGTAAATAGCATGTGTTATGATTCTGTTGATTTTGCAATTTATAGATTTAGTGAAAGTGTTTCGAACAAGGAATTGTACAACTTTAACCAATTTTCTGAATGGAATTTATCAAAAATAACAGAGCCGTTGAATACAATTGGCTTTGAAAGTTATATTTCTTGGATTGAAAGCAATTTCAAACCAAAGGAGGCAAAAGTGAAGGCTCCACTTACAGTACATTTTGATTCATTAAGTAAGATTGTCAATGAAAATTATTTGATCACGTTGAAAGGTGATAGGTTGAATTCGCAAAAATTGAATGAGCGTTTTTTATTAATCGATTTTTGGTATTCTACTTGTTTTCCTTGTTTGAAAGCCATTCCAACTCTTAATAAATTGAACAGTGAGTATTCGACTAAATTGAAAGTAGTTGGAGTAAATTCAAGAAAACAGGATTTTGATATGATTCAAAACCTGATGTCGAAATTTTCTATTCAGTATGATGTTGTATTAGATTCAACTACCTTTTGGAGAGATTCATTTAAAGTGGAGGTGTTCCCAACTTTGTTTCTATATGATACGATCCTAAAAAAAATTATATTTTCGGAAGTGGGATTCAAAGAAGATTTGTATGAATCTATCAGTAAAATTATTAAACAAACAGAATAGAGCCGTAGCATTTAATTGGATACAAATGTTTGTATATTTGTTTTATGTTTTTAGAAGAAGATAAGATTAATATTTTGAAAGGTTATTTCACGACGATGCCCGTCTTAAAGGCATATATTTTTGGTTCGTACGTGAGAGGTGAAGCTGATATTAATAGTGATATCGATATTTTGGTCGATTTAGATTACGAACAACGCATCGGGTTGCTATTTGTCCAAATGAAGTTAGATCTCGAAGATCTTTTAAATACGAAGGTTGATTTAGTTTCCTCTAACGGTTTGTCAGAATACATACGACTCTTGATTGATTGCGAAAAGCAACTTATTTATACAAGGTAAATTTGAGATCGAGATTTGAAGATATTTATAGTGTATTCAATTAATTGAATTTAATTATGGATTGATTTCGGAGGAAGTGTTTTTAGATTCATCCTCTTAGTTCGTTTTATCTTATTTTTGCTAAATAGTAAATCTCATAAAAGACACAAATGCTCCATATCCGCAACATCGAAGAATTAAAAGTAGAGTGGGTCGAGTTACTCAATCAACTCAATACCATGTTTGATACTGATATGGATTTGCAAGGCGTTCTCTTTTTAATAGGAGTGCAAGAGCTCGGTCATGGTCCGCGTGAATTTGGTAAATCTGAAAAGCAAGACCTTATGCATATCGCTACCTGCAAACTTTTGAGTCAATTTGGCTACTACGAATTAGAAGGCAGCGATGATCAAGGCTGGCCACACTGGAAACTCGTTCAGAAGCTTCCTCGCATGACATTGGGGGAGCAGGATTATTTGTTGAAGCAGGCGGTGATTGATTATTTTCGGGAACAGAAATTGTATTAAAATCGTGTAAGTGTGTGAGTAAAATTGATGCTTCAAGTTTCATGTTATAGCAAATTGTAAGACATGTCTTTTCCTGAAATAGGTGGTCAGCTTCATGTAAAATAATCAGAAAGTTATTATTGCGTCAGAATGATTTTCAAGTGTTGAATGCCGCTTGAATTTTCTGTCGTCAATAAATAAACACCTGATTCTTCGTTGGTGAGGTCAATCGGTGTTGATGTCTGGTATTTTTTGTCTTCATAAACAATCCTTCCGTCGAAAGCATAAATGCGTAAAATCGTTTCGGCTTCCGGTAGCATTAACTCAAAGATTCCATTCGATGGATTGGGGTATGCTTGCAGCAGTTCCAGGTATGATGATGTTCGGCAAGGAATATTTACTGCGGTTAAATTAGATAGTTTCGAGCAATTGTTACTGCCAGATACACGCACCCTATAGTTGCCGGCCAGTTTAGCCGCAAAGTTATTCGCGGTGGCTCCGGATATATTGTTCCCATTCAGTTTCCATTGATAGGTAAGTCCGCTTCCGGTGTTGGCTTGTAATACTACACTATCTCCGGCACAAAAAGTAGTTGGGCCTGTGGCAGTAATAGTTGCTGCTGGAACTGGATTTACTATAACATTAATACTATTGCCGGTTTTAGTACATCCTGTCAAACCACTGGTCACACGAACTGAATATAATCCCGATTGAGTGGCTGAATAGGTAGGTAGTGTAGCTCCAGAAATTATTCCTCCATTTTTAAGCCATTGATAACTCATTCCCAGAGTAGAAGTTGCAGAAAGTGAAACAGACTGTCCTACACAAACTTTTGTTTTACCTGATGCGGTTATCGTAGCGGGTGGTAATGAATTCACGGTTATGTGAATAGTATTACTTGTATCTGAACCACAACCTCCATTCTGAATCACATAATAATTGCCACCTTGGTTTATGGAAAAATAAAAAGAGTTAGTGGTAGATACGAACGAACCATTCCGATACAATGCGTACCAGAATCCGGCCTGATATGGATAGCTTATAGCCATATTACTACCGTAGCATATTGTCGATTGTGTAGAGGTAATTGTAAACGGAACACCAGATCCACAACTACATGAAATAGTTTCTGCGCCACCGTTTGTGATGTTCAATAAAGAATTCGACGAGAATATTGTTGCCGGGCCAGAGCTTACTGCCATAGAAAAAATATTTGTTAAGCTGATTGTGCTGCCAAATGTTGCTTGTTGTTTGCATGCATTTCCTGAAAGGTCAAAGTTAGAAAGTGCTGCTTTACCTGCGTAAGTTCCATTTGAAAATCTTCCGCCTACCATGAGCTGTCCTGAAGGAAGACGCGTAATAGAAGCAGGAACATTGGAAGATGATGTTCCATATTGATAGGACCAATTCAAGACGCCTGAGCCATCCATTCTAAACAAACAGGGTGAATAAAAAATAGAGGGGAAATTTCCGGATTGCGTATATCCGGTTACAAACACATCATTCCCTGATGCTGTAATGCCGGTTGCAAATTCATAAGCTGATGTACCGAATGACTTCGACCACAGAAATGTTCCAGAGGATGATAATTTTGAAATGTAATAGTCACCACCTTGAGTACTTGTATTTCCGCTAATAACATAGCCGCCATCCTGAGTTTGCACCAACTGATGATTCATGCCCGTGAACTCCTGTGATGAACCGCCAATTGATGCAGACCAATATACAGTTGAACTATCAAATTTCACTACACCAATGTTCAAGGAAGCTCCCTGATTAGTCATCCCGGTCATCACAAATTTACCATCACTCGAACGTATGATCGAATAACCGCCATCGTCAAATCCTGAAACACTGCGCGACCATAGTTGTGCTCCGGTTGCAGAAAGTTTGAAAGCAACAGCATACGTAAATGTTCCGTCCCACAGACGTCCTGCAATCACCACACCTCCGTCGGTGGTAGCGCAAACTCCATTGGCCCTATCGAAAATAAATGAACTAAATTCTTTCGACCAAACTGTGTTTCCAACTGAGTCCATCTTTATCACCAACATCTTAAATTCCCAGTATCCGCGTTTACCTGTAACTACGTATCCGCCATCTGAAGTTTGGGTAATATCGTGAGCATACTCTGCTGTAATAGTCCCGATTTCTTTCATCCACAATCTGCTTCCACTGCTATTATAACGAGCAACGACTACATTTCCCGAATCAGAATCTGAAGTGCCACAGATAGCAAATCCACCATCCAATGTGGTGATCATGGAGGTGATATTGCCGTTAAAACCAGCAGCTTTTTCATACCGACCTTGGGCATTAACTGAAGCTACAGTTATTAAAATGGCGATCAATGCTGCAAAACCTGATTTTCTCATCGATGTGAATGGATTAGTAGTAAGTTTAAAAGTAGATGATTTCAGCTTTACTGCAATGAAAATATTTTAAATTTCCGTGAACGGTTATTTTGGGATGGTCAATGAAGCTTTTGTCATCCAAAATCTGTAAATGACAATGGCATCGAAATCCAAACTATAAATTAAAAGGTGGGGTAGGTTATTAATAAAATCGCAGTTTTCACCAAAAGAAAATAGTGCCAAAAAAGAAAAATTAATAACATATTAAATATATTATATTTGATTAAATTAATGTCAACTTATTTTAGAAAATGATAACAACGCAACAATGAAGAAAAAGCCAGACTTTAGGGAGCAAATTTGGACAGCGTTATCTTTGGTGACACCATTAATAATTTTATCGAAACTAAGTGACGAGATTGCGGACAGTTCATCCAAATATTGAAAAATTACTTCTGTATTTTTACTATGATTATCCATTTTCTTCTTTATTTTCTCAATCTCTAGACGTAACTCTGTATTATATGCTCGTTTAACCGCTTTGTTGTTACTCCATAAAGCTCGGCTATTTCACGGTCGATCATTACTTTTTTGTCGCGCAATACTATGATTTTATTGATAATAATTTCATCGGGTATTTTTGCAATTGAGTTAGTTTTTGACATGATTTTAATTATTTTTAAGGTGGTCGCATTTTGCGACTACCTCTTAGTGTTTAGAATATTTAAGGTATTTATACTTGATTGACTGTATACTAGGGTAAAAATGGTTTATGAATGGAAAAGCACTAGGTAAGTAGTTTTTGA
>JANOPQ010000145.1:0-6645 GCA_031421935.1 Bacteroidota bacterium
CGGATTGCACGGCATTCCCTTTTCATTCCTGTTATTAAGCAGGAAACCATCACTAAGGGCAAAAGTAGTGAAAAGAGTGATGTCTAGATTCGATCCAAGAAATTTTTGATGATAGGCTTGAACTCCTGATTCACAGGTAGATGAAATGGAGTGCACTGTTCCAGTATTTCCATTCCTCTTTTTAAATCGACCTGATCTTGGTCAAAAGTGACGATGTGTTTTTTTTGTGCATGCATTTCCGCTAAAAATTCTTGTTCCGTTTGTCCGGGTGTGGGAATACAGATCGCCGATTTTTTTACAGCGCATAAATCCATCAAAGTAGAATGTCCGCTGCGGCTGATGATGTATTTGCAATGTGTATAGTGAAACAACATTTCATCTGTAGAAATATGTGATGAGAAAAAACAATTTCCACGCTGTTCTTGTATCGGATGTTGAGGTGTTCCTTTAGCAATAATTGCGGTGATCGGTAATGTTTGTAATTGCTGGTAGATGATTTTTTCGAAATGACTTCGCTGCGGTTCAGGTCCGGATAAGACCACGATGGCATCGTAATTTTTATATTTTCCCTTTATAGAAATTGATGCAAAGCGAGATAAGGATCCAATAAATGTTGGATTTAATTTTTGTACCGATGCAAGGTCATGTGATAAAGAACCCGTTAAATTATTTTCTCCAGCAGAATCAGGCACCCATATTTCATCAAATGGAGCGAGGTAATGATGATTTATTTTGTTGATGATAGGACGAAGCCATTCTTTGTTTTTGGGTGTTTGCAAATTGAGTTGATGCGTCATGATCACACTCGGAATCCCATCTGCAAAAGCCCCATACCGATTATCGCTGATGATGGCATCTACCTGTAATTCTTTCACCAATTTTTTTATTTGTTGATGTTCACTTTTTATAGCCAACCAAATTTTAGGTGCTTGTAAAAACATCGACACCGACATTGGAATTTTGGTAGGGTACTTCACTTGAATACCATGAACCGTATAAAATGGAAGGTGAGGAAATACCGATTGAATCAAATGTCCAGTGGAGCCTTCTCCGCATAAAGTAATTCGAGCCCCTTGCAACAAAAGTTCCTCAATAATCGGAATGCTGCGAGTTGCATGCCCGAGGCCCCAATCGAGAATGGAATAGAGAATATGTGGATTCGTTTTTTTCAATCTTCAAAAGTACTTCTTTGCCACTTCTAAATAGTGGAGTACGCGTACTGCGAAGGTACGAACCAAAGCAGTAACTTCGCAGTCGATTGAAAAAAGTGAACTGGTAATGGCAAAGCATAAACTTCGGCGATTTAGTGAGTTAGAAACATTTGAGCGGACTTTTCAATATCCGTTTCCATTATTAAGTACAGATCATGGTCTTTGCGGCCATTGGAATGAAAAAGTATTTCATAATGAGCAACCCATTGTAGTTGAATTGGGTTGTGGTAGAGGAGAGTATACCGTAAGTCTAGCCCAACATTTTACCGATCGCAATTTCATTGGCATCGATATTAAGGGCGCACGTTTATGGAGAGGTGCCAAAACCATTAATGAAGAAAACATCCTGCATGCCGCCTTTTTGCGTACTCATATTGAATGGTTGCCCCAATTTTTCGCTCCAGGTGAAATTCGGGAGATTTGGGTAACATTCCCGGATCCACAACCTCAAATATCGAGAGAAAACAGAAGAATTACGAATCCGAAGTTTTTAAAGATGTATCGTGAATTGGTGGGGAAAGATGGAATTTTGCATCTAAAAACCGACAATATCGGACTCTTTGAATACACCTTAGAAATGTTAGGGAAAGAGCAGGGTGAACTGGAGATTTGTACCAAGGATTTGTATGTCGACACCCCCCAAAATTTTAATACCAGTATCCAAACCACGTATGAACAAATATTCCTTAAACAAGGCTTCAAGATCAATTACTTAAGATTCAGGTGGTCTTAACTTTAAAATTAGTTTTAATTCAACACAATTAAATATATTTACAACATGTTCGTCTAACTGAGTAATTTTGCACTAAATCTTAAAACCATGAAAAAAACACTAATTGTCGTAGGAGTCATTCTAGTCATCGTATTTATCCTCTACCGATTTTTCGTAGGCACTTATAATAATTTAGTAGAACGTGATGTTCAAGTTCAAACAGCTTGGTCTCAAGTTGAAAATGTGTATCAACGCCGACTTGATCTCATTCCGAATTTGGTGAGCACTGTTAAAGAAGCTGCCGATTTTGAGAAATCAACTTTAACTGCTGTCATCGAAGCAAGAGCCAATGCTACTCAAGTGAAGATTGATCCTAAAAATTTAACTGCCGAACAAATGACAAAGTTCCAAGAGGCGCAAGGTCAGTTGGGATCTGCTTTAGGTCGATTGATGGTGGTGGTTGAGCAATATCCACAGTTGAAGGCGAATCAAAATTTCTTAGAGTTGCAATCGCAATTAGAAGGAACAGAAAATCGTATTGCTGTAGAGCGTCAAAAATTCAATGAAGCTGTACAGTTATTTAATAGTTATGTACGTAAGTTTCCTCAAGTTACCATTGCAGGTATGTATGGATTCTCACCTAAGCCATTTTTTGAAGCCGACAAAGGAGCCAACAAAGCACCTGATGTAGGGGCTGCATTCGACAAATGAAAGCGCAAGCATTATTCCAAGACGAGGATAGAGCACGTATCCGCCTAGCCGTTACTAACGCAGAGTTAGAAACTTCAGGCGAGATACGTGTTTTTATGGAAGATGAGTGCAAGGATAATGTACTCGATAGAGCCGCATTTATTTTTGCGCAACTTGAAATGAATGCAACAGAATTGAGAAGCGGTGTGTTGATTTATTTGGCTGTGGATGATCGCAAGTTTTGCATCATCGGCGATGCTGGAATACATCAAAAAGTGGGGAATAATTTCTGGGAAGAAATAACTACGGAGATGGGCGTATTTTTTAAAAGCAATCTTTTTGTGGATGGAATTGAATATGCAGTTAGGAAAGTTGGTGAGCAATTGAGTACTCATTTTCCATTTCATAAAGATGATGTAAACGAGCTACCAAATGATATTGTTTTTGGAGGAGGGGAGTCGTGAAAAATTATTTGTTGATAGTTTGTTTGTTTTTATTTAGCGCTGTACAAGCCGCTGTAGAATTTCCGCCTGCACCCAATCCACCAAGGTTAGTCAATGATTTTACCAATACATTAACTCCGAATGAAACTGAAGCGCTTGAGCAAAAGTTATTAGGTTTTAACGACACTACATCCACGCAAATTGCAGTTGTAATTATCAATACTGTTGATGGTTATCCAGTAGAAAGTTACGCGTTTGAACTCGGCGAAAAGTGGGGCATTGGAAATAAAGGAAAAAATAACGGTGCGTTGATGTTGGTCGTTTTGCAGGATCGTAAAATTTATATCGCTACAGGTTATGGATTGGAAGGAGCCCTTACCGATGCATTATCCAGAAGAATTATTGAGAATGATATAAAACCTTTTTTTAAGGAAGGAAGATATTACGAAGGAATTAATGCTGGCGTCTCTAAAATTATCGATGTTGTAAAAGGAGAATATAGCGATACTTCTAACCGCAAGAAGAAAGGAGCGGGCAAATTTCCTTCTATCGTTTTTGTGTTACTTGTATTGGGTGTCATTTTCTTGTTTAAAATATTTAGTGTACGCCGTTATGCCCAATTGAATAGTATCACATTTTTAGCTGCATGGCTTTTGTTGAATGCTGCACGTGGTCGACAAAGTGGAAGCTGGGGAAATTTTAATTCCGGTAGCGGTGGATTTGGTGGCGGCAGCAGTGGTGGCGGTGGAAGTTTTGGTGGATTCGGCGGTGGCAGTTTCGGTGGCGGCGGAGCAGGGGGGAGCTGGTAGTTGGTAGTTGGCTTCTAGCTTCTGGCTTCTGGTTTCTAGCTTCTAGCTTCTAGCTGCAAGATTTAAGCGACAAGTAGCAAGTTGCCAGCAATACGTGGCGACCTAACTTAAAATCACAATTTGTAAATGGAAGAATTAAATGATCTTGAATTGAAATTAATAAATGGTTTAACAATCAAATATCCATCCTTAGAATTCCATATTCCTTATTTAAAAGTTACGCAAAGAGAAGTTACAGGTGTTGGTATGTATGTAAACTTTGCATATGTGGATTTTGTTGGTCAATTAGAAGATATAAATGCGTTATTCAGTAATGAAGAAAATATAGAAATCAGGAATCTTAAGTATGGCTTAGGTTATGTGATTGACATAACTGGCGGAGAAATTAAGTATATTGAGTTTATCACATATGGTGAAAATTGGAATGGAAAATTTACTGAATATAAAATTGTCCAGAGAGAATAAATAATTCGTATTGCTGGTAACAACCAATAAGCGCGATTGCTAAGTTTTCGGTTGCAGGAATTTTTATTTTCTTAACCTCGTTTCTCATAATGGAAAGAAATATTTCCACTAGCCGCAACCACGTCTAATGGCGAAAAGTTACCATTAACCTACTAGAAGCTAGAAGCTAGCAGCTAATGAATAGTAAACGAAGAGATAACACCACTCTCTAGAAACGAGTCTATTTCTCCAACGGTATCGAAACCACAAAGCACGCTCCCTTTTCAGCAGGAACATAATCCAAATTACCACCATACGCGCTGGCTATTTGATGACTGATGCTTAATCCTAATCCTACACCTTTTCCGGTGGGACGAGTTGTGAAAAATGGTAAAAATATTTTTTCAGCGATTTCCTTAGAAATTCCAACACCATTATCTCGAATAAAAATTTGAATGGAATTGTTGTTGTTCTCGGTGTAGATATTGATTTCTCCTTGGCTAATCGGATCCATTAAAAATTGATCATGCACTGCCGAACGAGCATTGCGTAGTACATTAATTACGATGCGTAAAATGTCGACGTAAACTACCTTAGTTTTAAATTGACTTGCGTTTAAATCTAAAGTTGTTGCAATTTTTTCATTAGGATATTCGGCATCCCATGTATTTATTGAAGCTTTAATGGCATCTTCAATAAGCTCGTTAATATTTACTTCTTCACGTTCTTTACCATAGTTTGTGGAATGCTCCGACATACTTTTTACAATCTCACTGGCTCGAATGCCATGCATGGAGATGCGTTCGAGGTTGCCAATAAGATCGGCGCATAATTCCTTGGCTTCTTCGTCGGTGGTGAGTTCAGAAACTTCCTGAAGTAATTCTAATGAAACAGCTGAAAAATTATTAACGAAATTCAAAGGGTTCATTAATTCGTGCGCAATGCCCGATGTTAATTGCCCGAGCGAAGCCATCTTTTCGTGATGAATCAATAAACGTTGCGTCTCTTGTAATTCTTTTAAAGCAAGTTCTAACTCTTTCGATTTTTGCTCAACGTTTTTCTTTTCTTCCACAATTTGACGAGTGCGTAATTCAACAAGCTCTGTTAATTTCTGCTCACGACTTTTGTATTCATCTACTACTGCATTATTTTGATTGCGGAGTCGGTTGATGAGTTCTTTCATCAACATTCGATTCATGGAAGGATGCGATCCTAGTAAACTAAAGAAATCTTTTTCACCAATTCGTAAAATGATAGCATCAGATGAAGCTGAAACCGATGCCGTACGTGGGGAATTGTCAATGATTGACGCTTCCCCAAAATATTCTCCATGTTTCAAAACTGCAAAGATGATGGATCCATCGTGTACTCGAAGCGTTCCCGACTCAATGATGTACATGCTTTCACCTGCATCTCCTTTCTTGAATAAGGGTTCGTTTTCTTTCAGATGAATTCGATCAACAACCTTTGCAATATGTTCCAGAAGTTTGAGGTCGGCGGATTTGAATAAACTCGTCCTACCAAGAAGAGAAACCAAATGCTTACGGTCTTCTCCCAGCATTTGAGCATTCATATCCGTCATGTCAATCAAGCCATGATTCCCAGATGATTCTCTTAATAGTGCTTTTATTTCTTCGAGGTTATTTAATTTTCCTTTGTTTCGAAGTGCATAAGCAGCATCCGTAAAATAAACATGGTTTTCCAAAAATTCTTTTTCGAGGGCGTACCATTCCACTAATTTAATGGCTTTCCCATGTTCTAATAATTCTTGTCGGAGTAATTGTGAAATGGAAAAAAAATCAGCTCTGCCTATATAATCTAAGTCGGCATCACGAATAATTTTATGATAAAGTCCTTGCGGTTGTTTGGATGTGTCTGTAGCCAAAATGAGATCTTTTATAATCTCAATCTGAGCAGTGTTGTATCCGAAAGTAGGTAAATGTTTTTCCGCGAATGCAGCTCCCACAGGTTCGTTTTTTTCGTATTGTGTAACAAATCCTGTATCGTGAAAAAGAGCTGCAGTTTTTATTAATAGTGATGATTCTTCATCGAGTTTTTCAAGCAAACAAAGACGCTCCGACGATTTGATTACATTTTCGGTATGAAAAACATGATGGTAATGAATGGTAGTCGCCAAGTTTTTATGGAGATAATCCAATACAAATTTTTCGGCTTCAGCGTAATTCATATAAAATGGCGATGGTTCTAAATTTGAATTTAAAAATAGTAATTTATTTGAATATACTCGTTAGCCCATGGAATTAATAATTCACGTGGTATTGTTAGTAGATATTATAGGGGCGTATTTTAATGCGCCCCTATAAGAATTCATCCCC
>JANOPQ010000146.1:0-2794 GCA_031421935.1 Bacteroidota bacterium
TCCAATTTTATGGGACGCGGGCTCTAAGTAGAGGGAGTATACCTGTAACCTCGCCATAAATGGCGAGGTTACTTTAAATTAGCCTGACGCGATTGCTTAGTGTCTAATCTCGATAGCTGTCGGGACCAATATCTAACCACTAACATCTTTTTCCTTAAATTCGTAAAAATTTCGGAATGAAAAAGCCCATCAAAGTAAAACCCCTCAATTTTTCCGGCGACTTCAAATATGCGCCTGCGCCGGAAGGGACAGAACATATTCAATTGAAGGAGAAATATTCTTTGTTTATCAATGGAAAATTTGTGGCTCCATCGAGCAAAAAATATTTCGATACGATTAATCCGGCTACGGAAAAGAAGATTGCTTCGGTGGCGGATGCGAATGCTGCGGATGTAAATTTAGCAGTGAAAGCAGCTCGTACCGCTTATGATAAAACATGGTCGAAGATGCCGGCAGCTGAGCGTGGGAAATATTTGTATCGCATTGCTCGAATCATTCAAGAGAAAGCGCGTGAGTTGGCCGTGATTGAAAGTATGGACGGAGGTAAGCCCATTCGCGAGAGTCGAGATATTGATGTTCCTTTAGCCGCTGCGCATTTTTTCTATTATGCAGGGTGGGCCGATAAATTGGATTATGCATTCCCGGGTAAGAAAGCGAGTCCCATTGGTGTGGCCGGACAAATTATTCCGTGGAATTTTCCACTCTTAATGGCCGCATGGAAAATTGCTCCCGCCTTGGCATGTGGAAATACCGTGGTGTTAAAGCCAGCTGAAACAACTCCATTAACTGCGTTGAAATTAGCAGAGATTTTTCAAGAAGCAGAACTACCTCCTGGTGTTGTAAATATTATTACTGGAGCTGGTGCAACTGGTGCTGCCTTGGTGAATCACCCCGGTATTGATAAAATTGCATTTACGGGCTCTACCGATGTGGGAAAATTGATTCAAAAAGCAATTGCCGGAACCGATAAAAAATACACCCTCGAGTTAGGTGGGAAAGCCGCTAATATTATTTTTGAAGATGCTGCCATTGATCAAGCCGTAGAAGGAATCATCAACGGAATTTTCTTTAACCAAGGGCATGTTTGTTGCGCAGGTTCCCGACTCTTTGTTCAAGAAGGCGTTGCGAAAGAAGTAATCCGAAAATTAAAAGATCGTATATCCACCCTTTTAGTAGGCGATCCGATGGATAAGAATACTGACATCGGCGCTATCAATTCGAAGGAGCAGTTGTCTAAAATTAAATCGTTGGTGAATGCCGGAATAAAAGAAGGCGGAGAATGTTGGCAACCCGATTGCGCTATTCCCCCTAAAGGATATTGGTTCCGCCCTACTTTGTTTATGAATGTGGCACAATCGCATCGCATAGTACAAGAAGAAGTTTTTGGTCCTGTATTAGCGATTCAAACTTTCCGCACGGTAGAGGAAGTAATCGAGAAAGCAAACAACACGCCTTACGGTCTTAGCGGTGGTGTGTGGACCGATAAAGGCGCGAAAATATTTAACGTTACCGGTAAAATTAAGGCCGGTGTAGTATGGGCGAACACTTATAATAAGTTCGATCCAACAAGTCCTTTCGGCGGATTTAAGGAGAGCGGAATGGGTCGAGAAGGCGGCCTCCATGGATTAATGCCTTATGTAAAACTTTCTTAATATTTTTCAAGATCAAAATCAAGATGGCAACGAAAACAGCATCGAAAGCAAAGCCAAAAGTAAAAACAACGGCTAAATCAGCAGTGAAATCGGCAATAAAAATAAAATCCATATCTACCAACGGTTCAACTAACGGTCATGCCGTAACGTCAACTCGATTGGATGTGCGTAAAACGTATAAAATTTATATCGACGGTAAATTCCCACGCACAGAGTCGGGGAGAATTTATCCTTTGAAAGATGCGGCAGGAAATATTATCGCTAATATTTGTCGTGGATCTAGAAAGGATTTGCGAGAGAGTATTGTTTCCAATCGCAAAGCGCAGTCGGGATGGTCGAGTAAATCTGCTTACAACAAAGGACAAATTTTATATCGCATCGCAGAAACTTTAGAGAGCAGAAAAGCGCAATTTGTTGACATCTTGTGCAAGCAAGGTGATACAGTTTCGAATGCCAAGAAAGAAGTTGACACAGCCATTGATGTGTTGGTATATTATGCGGGATGGTGTGATAAGTACATTCAAGTATTTAGCTCCGTGAATCCAGTAGAAAGTTCACATTTTAATTTCTCTTATCCCGAACCAACAGGAGTTGTTACCATAATGGCTCCAATGAAACAAGGATTACTAGGCATCGTCAATTTAATGGCACCCATGATCATTGGTGGAAATGTATGTACTGTATTTACAAGCGAAAAATATCCCATGACCGCAGTTGATTTCGCAGAAGTATTAAACGCTTCTGATGTTCCAGGTGGTGTGGTGAATATCATCACGGGCTTACAAAAAGAATTTATTGGTCACGCTTCTTCGCATATGGATGTGAATGCCATTCTATTTTCTGATCTCGATCAAGCACAACGTAAAGGCATACAAGAAAACGCATCGTTAAATGTAAAACGTGTATTGGATTTTTCGAAAGAAGAAATGTTATCGCCATATCGAATTTTAGCTGCCCAAGAAATTAAAACGACGTGGCACCCCGTGGGCAATTAAGAATTCAGTCCCGATAGCTATCGCATAGGCGTCAAGCTTAAGCAGCGCATTTTTCATATTTTTCCATTGTATTTATCCTATCATTTCTTTTCTCGTATCTACAGTATTTCTCTAATTGTACTTTAATTTTTTCATCATTTTCGGATG
>JANOPQ010000147.1:0-3728 GCA_031421935.1 Bacteroidota bacterium
ATCAACCAAATTTATGGCAGGCGGGCTCTTTCTAGGGGGTGAATTTCTGTAGAGACGCCATTAATGGCGTCTCTACAATTTGGTCGCGATGCTTCGCGACTTCCTATTAAACTATCCGCCAACTGTTATTAAACCTTTAGCTTAGCCTGACGCCATTGCGAGAGCTATTGGGAGGCAGAAAGGATTCTAATATACTTGTATTTGGTATTAGTCAATTGATTCAATTTCCATTACGAAGACTAATTTTTTTCGTGGGATTCATCGCAGATAACTATTTTTCCATAAGGGATTCTTTGTAGGTTTTCAAGGCACGATGAGATGTAGAGCAATTGTTAAGGAAGTTTTTCTAGATCCAACACACTTTTTTATCCGAAATGGTGATGAAAAGTAAACAATTTTTATTGCCAAGTTTCTATTTTAACTAAATGGATATTGATTTTATTTTCATCTTCAAGATGAGTGCCTGTACAATGAAATGTCGCACAACTCCCGCTTAAGCATCGCATGCATTTATTGCCTTGTTTTAAAAATAACTCGCATATCAACGTTAGAAACTAAGGCCTTTTTCATTCTATATTGTAAATGCTTAATTTTAGTTTGATTTTATCACTCGCGGCCATTGTGTTGAAATTCAGATTTTGGCTCTTTTCTATATTTCATAATACGGTTAATTAAAGATTCTCCCTTGGTTTTAATGCCGTCAGAATTTTTTGATACAACGTTTGTTATTGCAAATTGAAAAAGTGTCCCGAATAATTTTGATACTGGGTTACGTGTCACACCGAATACGGCATTTTTTGTAAGGTAGCCAGTGACTAACCCAATCGTATTGTTTACAATGTTATTTTTAATAGAAGGAGAGTCTGTAACTTCTTTAACTATGTTTTTAATTAGGTTGACGGGCTTTAAACTTTCATGTACAATATGAAGTTGTTCCTTCATTAGTTTTAATTCAACAGCACGCTTCTTTTCCAATAAGCAAATTGCTTCATTCAGCTCGGCGGTTTCGTCATTTGGTTTCATTTTATTTTTTCTTTAATCATTTGCTTAATGATTGAGTTACTCACTGGGTTTTTTAGCCACTGATGTCTGTAAACATGAAGTAGAATGGAAATTAGGGCATATAGTGCACCGATAATATAAAAGCCATAAAATGTGTTCCCGAGAAGTTTGCCAATCCACAAGGCAAGTCCGATGTTAATAATTATTATAGACAAGGCAACCGTCATCAGTATGGCTAGCCTTGAAACAAGGGAAGAGACTACATCGGCCGATTTGTCAATTGCATTTAACTTGAATAGTTCTATAGTTGTTTTACTATAATTTTCAGCTCGTTCAATTAGGGTTTCTATTGGATTTGCATGGTCAATCATGATGGGGAGACTTTGTGAATGATTTAACTTTATTGAAAAAAAATGATTTTACTTTCTATTTCATTTTGTTTAGATGGGCCTATAGTATTTTTGACATCATTACTAACCTCTTTCTATTTTGCTTTTCCTTTTGAAAACATATTCTCAGCTTCTTGCTTTGTGGTTTCAAATTTTTCCATGATGTTATCACAGAATTCTGAAAACTTTGATTTAAGTTCGTTAGTACAATTTTCACCTTTGTCCAAAATTTGTTTGCGTGTTTTTGATCCTTTTTCAGGTGCGAATAGAATTCCTGCAATTGATCCAATGGCGACACCTGCCAATACACCTAATACTACTTTAGTTTTGCTCATGATTGTTTTTGTTATGTTTTAATTGATCCTTTCGAGGGACTTTTGTTGCAGTTAAATTAATTAGACATCAATATTTATTTAACTATTTTATTGCCTGAGATCACTCTTAGTAAAATGGAAATTAAGGCGATCACAAGTAGGATATGAATGATTGAACCTACACTGTAAGCAAAGAACCCGATTGCCCAAAAGAGGATTAGAATTACTGCAACTAAATATAGAAGATTTCCCATGGTTTTTGTTTTTTAACTGTTAGAGTTTTTATTTTAATTATATTTATTTTATTTGTAGAATTTACTTTTGAAGTTATAATTATTACCCAAATATGAGTAACATTGAACAAATTTCTTTACATAATATTTAAAAAGAGTTACATGATTCACATATTTTGTTTTTAATTTGAAATTAATAGTATTCTAACGAATTTAACAACGGGATAATTCCTTTTTATAAAGCGATTGATTATTGCACGCCTAAATAAATTAAGATTACTGGCAAGGTTACAGTTACAAATAGTAATATTTTATCAAATTTTATTTTACTTGTGTTTATTAAATTATCAGGACATATTCTACAAGTTTCAATACTCGTCACTTTATCCTCCATTGAATAGGTAATGTCTAATTGCACATATTTACCTATTGACTCTTTTCCATTTACTGGTTGTGTATTAAATGAAAACGTTCTTCTATCCGTAACTCTATAGATATAGATGAAAACAATGCTTGTGTCATTGTACATTTTAATATCATAAGGTTGTATACCCAGATGCGCTTCTACCTGCGCTTTAGACATTCCAATTTTTATTGACATTACTTGTTCAACTGTAGTGTATTTTGGTGACTGTACAACACAAGAAGTTTGAAGCCCAATGACAAGTGCAAAAAATAATATTATCTTATTCATTTGAAGAAAATTAATAATAGGACAGATAGGAATGCCCCCGCTTCTTTCTTTTATGTTGGAAAACACTTTTACATGTTGTCTTATTTTGGATCATGCAGGAAACATGTTATTTGTTCACAGAGTTGATAAATGAAAAGTGGCTGACAATACTGTCAGCCATATACAATTCATTTTATGAATAGATGAATTGATTTTTACTAGTTCCCGATTTTGATGATAGTGAAATCACTTTGATTTGTTCATTGGCATTGAAGAATTACGCAGCAAGGGCTGTAAAAATCATACATATCCCAAATTTTAGTTTGTAGGTTTTTTCATTTATTACCACTTTGGTAGCACCATTAATAATTTGAATGTAGTTGTCGAAGGGAGATGTTTTTTCGGCCAATTCATTACTTTCGTCAAGCGATGAATCTGCGATGTTCCCCGTTACATTTTTAACTGGAGATTTAATTTCCTCTGGATTTGGAGCACACTCAATGATTTCAATGATGATTGGTGCTTTTGTTTTTTCTAATTCTGGACTTTTATTCTCAGTATAATTGCTTGGAGTAGGAAGATTAGGGAGTTTATTTTTCATTGTAATTATTTCTAAAAGTTGGCTTAGCAAAGTTGAGCACACATGAAAGGATAAACATTATATAATTATTGAATTATATTACATGATTCACATTTTAATAATGTAAAGTTGATTAAAGAGTAAATGGAGTTACGATTCATTCACAAAAATTCCAATTTCTTGCTTTAGATGTCCAAGAATATTTTATACAAATTCTTATTTTATACCAATTACAAGTATATTTAGTTCAACCCTACGACGTATTTTTCCCCCAAGACGATTTAAAAAAATCGTAGCATTGCCATTGCCTACGGAACTATTTTTTTAAGAAGTATGGGTGAAAAAGTGTCCCGCAGCGCCGTCGACAAGCCTTTGGCGGCCGATGGATAGCTATCGCATTGTCGTCAGGCTAATTTGAGTCTATAATAACATTATGCAAGAATATTAAGAGGCAAAACCTATAGGATAGGGGCGCAAAATATTGCGCCCCTACATGAATTCAACTATTAACTTAAGCCCGCCTGCCATAAAATTGGA
>JANOPQ010000148.1:0-25437 GCA_031421935.1 Bacteroidota bacterium
AAATGAAAAAAATGATGTTTTCTTTCAAGCATGGTACAATCCCGAGTGGAATATGATTCATGTGAATGCGTCAAAGTTAAAAGGGAAGAGCGGGGTGTTGCGGTTGTTTGATGTGGAGGGGAGAGTGGTGGTGGAGAGGAAAGTGGATGTGATAGCGGGTGGGTATTTTACTACAGAGATCACAGTGAATGGAATTGCAGCTGGAGTGTATATTGTTTCTTTAACGACTGAAAAAGATAAAGTTCAAGTTAAGGTGTTAAAATTTTAGCTTTGTTATAAACTTACTGGGACGCGAAATGCGAATGAACACGAAATGCGAAATTAATTTCCTTCGAAAAAAAACTAGCTGCTTCACAATTATATTCAAAGTCAATTTTTTAATGTTATAAGAATTAATTTAATCCACCAATCCACCAATCCACCAATCCACCCATTTGCCAATCCACCAATTTACTAACTTGCCAATTTTTAGCGAAAAATATCTTCGTTACGCACCATACTTAAATAATTATAATATCGTTCGGAATTTATTTCGCCTTTTTCTACGGCGAGTTTGATGGCGCATTTTTTTTCGTTTTCGTGGAGGCAATTGTTGAAGTGACATTGATTCATGCGCTCGCGAAACTCTACAAAGTAATGTCCAATTTCGGAAGGTTTGAAATCGATGTTTACGAATTCGCGGATGCCCGGTGTGTCGATTAAATACGTTTGATTTCCCAATGAATGCATCTCGGCAAAAGTAGTCGTGTGTTTTCCAGTGAGATGTTGCTTGGAGATGATTCCTGTTTTGAGTTGAAGCGTGGGTTCTAAAATATTGAGCAGACTCGATTTTCCAACACCCGAATGTCCAGCGAGTAAATTGACTTTGGATTGAAATGCATTTCGGATGTCTTCCATTCCTTCGGAGGTGATGGTAGAAACTTTGATGCAGACATAACCTAAAGGTTCATAAATGCGAATGAAATCATCTTGCACATGGGCTAAATCATCTTTAAATAAATCGCTTTTGTTAAATATTAATCCGGTTGGAATGCGAAACGATTCAGCCGCTGCAATGAAACGATCAATGAAACCGGTGGAGGTTTTGGGTAGGGCAGGGGTGACCATCAGCCAGGCCATATCAATATTGGCAGCAATGATATGCGTTTGCTTGCTTAGGTTGACTGACTTGCGGATGATGTAATTTCTACGGTCTTCAATTTCTAAAATGGTGCCGGTCCCATCTTCCAACATTTCAAAATGAACGAAGTCGCCAACCGCAATGGGGTTGGTAGAGCCAATATCACGAAGGCGCAGTTGCCCTCGGATACGGCAGGAAATGATTTTTCCATGCTCATCTTCAGTCAGAAACCAGCTGCCAGTCGATTTTAATACTCTTCCCTTCACGGTGCAAATATATGACAGTAGACATCAGTACTAACCAATTGATCTATTACCTTTGCGGGCAATGTCAATTCTTGTTAAGTCGATCAGTAAATTATACGGGGAGCAAAAAGCACTCGATGATGTTTCTTTTGAAGTGCATCCCGGACAAGTAGTCGGATTTTTGGGACCCAATGGTGCCGGAAAATCGACCATGATGAAAATTATTTCTTGCTTCCTCCCTCAAACTTCTGGCTCGGTAACCGTGAATGGTTATGATGTAGTCAATCAATCGATGGAAGTGCGAGCGATGGTGGGCTATCTGCCCGAGCATAATCCACTCTACACTGATATGTACATCAAGGAATTTTTAGAGTTTGTGGGACGAATCCATCTACCCAAAACAGAAGCAGTACGACGCACCAAAGAGATGATAGAATTGACGGGACTAGGAGTAGAGCAACATAAAAAAATTGGAGCGCTTTCCAAGGGATATCGTCAGCGAGTGGGACTTGCTCAAGCTATGATCCATAATCCGAGCGTATTGATTTTAGACGAGCCTACCACGGGCCTCGACCCTAATCAGCTGGTAGAGATTAGATCCCTGATTCGTAACATTGGCAAGGAAAAAACCGTAATACTGTCAACGCATATCATGCAAGAGGTAGAAGCCATTTGCGATCGCGTGTTGATTATTAACAAAGGCAAGATTGTGGCTGATGATTCAACCAATGTTCTTCGTAAGCAATCGAAACATGGAAATGTGATTCGTGTGGAGTTCGACAAAGAGGCGAATGAAGTACAATTATCAAAGATCAAAGGTGTGTTAAGCGTTCATAAAGAAAAAGATAAGACTTGGAGAATAGAAAGTGAAGGTGATGTAGATATTCGACAAGAGCTCTTTCGTTTTGCTGTTGATCAGAATTTAACAGTGATGGGCTTACAAAAAGAAGAAGGAAATCTAGAGTCCGTTTTCCGTCAATTAACCGTTAATAAATAGTTACTCAATATCTTTTTTCAATTTCTATCTTTGGGCTTCCAAAAAAAACAATAAAACACATAAATAATTAAAGCATGTCGTATCTATTCACCTCAGAATCAGTATCAGAAGGTCATCCAGACAAAGTGGCTGATCAAATTTCAGACGCCCTTATCGATTACTTTTTGGCTTATGATCCAAGCTCTAAAGTAGCTTGTGAAACCTTAGTAACTACCGGACAAGTGGTTTTGGCTGGTGAAGTAAAGTCAGAAGCTTATCTAGATGTACAAGAAATTGCTCGTGAAGTGATTCGCGAAATTGGTTATACCAAGAGCGAGTATATGTTTGAAGCCAATTCTTGTGGAATCTTTTCAGCGATTCATGAGCAGTCGCCAGATATCAACCAAGGTGTTGAGCGTCGCAAGCCTGAAGAGCAAGGTGCCGGTGACCAAGGTATGATGTTCGGATATGCTAGCCGTGAGACGGATAATTACATGCCACTTCCTTTGGAATTAGCGCATTTGTTACTTCGTGAATTAGCAGTATTGCGTCGCGAAAACAAAGCGATCAAATACCTTCGTCCCGATGCAAAAAGTCAGGTGACGATTGAGTACAGCGATGATCATACACCAATTCGTATTGACTCAATCGTAATCTCTACACAACATGATGATTTTGGTGCGGAGAAAAAAATGTTAGCTAAAATTAATGAGGACATTAAAAATATTTTGATTCCTCGTGTAATGAAGAAATTGCCAAAGCGTGTTCAAGCTTTGTTCAATAATAAAATCAACTATCACGTAAATCCAACTGGAAAGTTTGTGATTGGTGGTCCACATGGTGATACGGGATTAACAGGACGTAAAATCATTGTAGATACTTACGGTGGAAAAGGTGCTCATGGTGGTGGTGCATTCTCAGGAAAAGATCCTTCCAAAGTAGACCGTTCTGCAGCGTATGCAGCTCGTCATATCGCGAAGCATTTAGTGGCAGCTGGAGTTTGTGACGAAGCCTTGGTGCAAGTTGCTTATGCGATTGGTGTTGCGAAGCCAGTAGGCTTGTATATAAATACCTATGGTACTGCTAAGGTAGCGATGACCGACGGACAAATTGCTCGTATCATTGAGAAGCTTCCTGCATTTGACATGCGTCCTTACTTCATCGAAAAGCGTTTTGCTTTACGTACACCTATCTATCGCGAAACTGCCGCTTATGGGCACATGGGTCGTGAGTCGAAAGAAGTAGTGAAAGTGTTTAACAAAGGAAAAAAGAACGAGAAGAAAGTAAAAGTAACTTTGTTCCCTTGGGAAAAATTGAATGCCATTGACATCATGAAAAAAGCATTTAATTTGAACGGTTCAGTGGTGAAAAGTGTGACGAAAACTTCCACTAAAATTAAGTCGAAAGTAAAGCCTACTAACAATGTAAAGTCAACTCCTAAAACGGCAAAGCAATTGTCATTGATGGCTTAGTTAACTTAAAATAATTGAAAAGCCCTGTGGCAGTGTAAACACGCTACAGGGCTTTTTTTTGTGATTTATTTTCGGGGATGGTCGTTTTTTGCGGTTTTTAAGCCAAAATCCTCAAAAATTGATGCTATAATGCCCGAACTGTTTTTTATTTAATTCGTACAAAGGAGCATATTTTGTTAACATGAAAAAGAGAATTATTCGTCAGGAGCTTCGCGCTCGAATCACATTTAAAATGGTGGCTACTACCATGGCCATCTTTGCTGTTTTAGCTTCATTTAGTTGGTTTCTCTACTTACAATTGGGAACCTCAACTAAAGTAAACGGAGCAACTGAAACTCTTCCCGCCGGATCTTTCATCATCAACATGGGAAGTTCTTCTCCTTCAATTGGAAGTGGACTGAAGCCGTATGGGATGATTTATGAAATGATAACAGTTTATCAATTACCTGTGAAATGGTGTATCAATACATCTAAAGTAAAAGATGGAACCGATTTTACTTATAATAGTATTAATTACAAGGGAGGATCGTTTGTTATTCCTGGAGATTTAATTGACATTACTATTCAAGCTCGAATTGCATATTGGTTGACACTGGGCGTACAAGGCGTGTATACTACTTCGCCTATTGCCGTTCCGGTTAGTTACACAATAAATAGTTTTCCAAGAATTGTGATTGATACATTGAGTGGGAATCAGGCGATCATTATGACTTATTTTGATAATGCTGGAATTCCATCTTCTGCTTACACAACAGGCAGCCCGAATTCAGTTACTGGTTGTCACGATTTGTGGGTGAATCCGCATGGAGATCCTACGTGGGCTTCTCACGGAAATCTTTACAATTTCGCGCTCAATCAAAAAGGATTTATTTGGTCGCAATGCCATTCTGTATCGATGTTGGAGAGTGTTGTCAACCCATCCAACAGTGCGCAGAAAATGAATTTTTTATCGACCAGCGGATTGCAATGTTATGGGAGTAGTAAGTGTGTTGGTGTTAGCGAAGTGCATGTTAAGCCTCCAGTTTCACCTTATACACATTTGTTTCCAGCGAATCCTATTATGCAATTTATGGGCAGTATGTCCGGAGCTTGTTTAGGTGGATCGGAACAATGGTATGTTCCCTTATCGACGGGTTCTTGGCGCAGTACAACCACACGACTAGTTACAACGAGTACAGGATCGAGTCCGAATGAAGGAGTGCTTTTGGTATATGGTCCTGCCTTCGGAAATGCATCCAATGGTTGGGTTATGTATGAAGGTGGACATGATTTAAACGCAGCAGGAACAACCACTGAGAAAGTTGCCGCTCAACGCGCATTTTTAAATTTTTGTTTGTTAGCAGGCAAAGAGCGAGCACCCCAAATTAGTAGTTCTTCTATTCAAGGATCATTTGTATCTGGAATGACAGGAAATGTTTCTGTCAATATCACAGGAGGAACTGCGCCTTATTCATATTCATGGAGTAGTACGATCTCTGGTACTTTTGGGAGTCCGAGTAGTTCGTCTACCACATTTACACCCACCTTATCAAATTCAAACCAAACGGGAACGATAACAGTGGTGATCACCGATGCATGTAATCGGGTGACCATCGAAAAGCGATCAATTTACAGTGGCGGAAGTGCATTACCAGTAACTTTATTATGGACGAAAGCCCTCAAACAAAATAAGAATGTGGTAGTGTGCTGGGCTACCTCTCATGAAAAGAATAATGATTTCTTTACTGTCTATCGATCCGTGAATGAGGGTGAGTATATGTCGTTGGGAAAAGTGAAAGGAGAAGGGAATAGCAATACCGTTCATGAGTATAGTTTTACGGATGGATCTGCTCCGAGTGGTGATTTATTATATCGTTTGTCACAAACTGATTTTGATGGAACTACTAAAATGTTTGACCCCGTTTCCATTCGTAATTCAGTGGTGTTAAGTAAACTGAAAGTGTCGCCCAATCCCATCAAAGAAAGTAGTAAGATTACTTTCCAATCGGAAAATGATGGAGCTTCAGTAATTGAAGTTTGGAGTGTATTAGGACAATTAATTGCCAGCAAGAGAATAGAACATCAAAAAGGAGAAAATAGCATTCGATTTTCCGATATGGATCTGAGGAGGAATGGATATTTTGTAGTACGTGTGGTAGTGGATGATGAGATCATGTTGTCGCAACAAATTGTGAAGCAATAATTTTTTTCACTATTCAATCGCACGATTTATAAAATTCAAAAATGGCATCATTGCTTTATAAGATGTAACAATTGATTTTCGAAGTTGGTCCGTCGTAATGTCTTTGGTGTTGATGGGACAAGTGACAAGAAAGCTATTTAATTTTAGATATTCTTCTGCTGGGTTTCCTGGCTCTAAGCCTTTCGGTAAACGTTTCAATTTATTCTCTTGAGATAAGTCGCCAAACAATTCTTTAAATTTTTTATGATGGATGATTTTAAAAAATTCTGCGTGATTATATTCAATTTCTTGGCGAATTTTTTTCAAGTTTTCGGATTCAGGATTCCATACACCACCTCCAATAAAATTTCCCCAATCACCACCGGGTTCGATGTGAACATAGACACCTGATAAATTTGATTTTTTTCCGCCTTCGTTAATCGAAGCAGAGAAATGTGCTTTATATGGCAATTTGTTTTTACTGAATCTAACGTCTCTGTATATCCGAAAAATACAATCTTTAGGAAGTAACTTTTCAATGGGTGGATTCACTTTACTTAAATCAGAAATTACTTTAGCCACAAATTCTTCGAAGTCCATTTTCGCCTTTTCAAATTCGGTGCGATGCTCTTCAAACCAGGTTCGATCGTTATTGTTTTTGAGGTTTTTAAGGAATTGAAGAGTTGATTTATGGAGCATAATAAGAATCAGTAATTTATTTGCAAATATAAGTACTTGTTTATTAAATATTTAATAATAAATTAAATTTTTCAAATGATGATTTTCGATTATTTCTTTTTTACATTTGTCCTATCACCACGCGTGGTGTATAGTTCAGCTATTTAAAACAACATAAAATCAACATAAAAAAACTGATCTAATTCTTGCGAATTAAAAAATGAAAATCCCAAAAAAAACGGCAAAGCCTAATGCCGACAAAGCAAAGAAGGCGGTTCCAAGCGGCAAGACGCGTAAGATGGAACCTTTAAAATCAAAAGAACAAAAAAATCAGAAGTTCGATGATTTTGAAGATGAAGATGAAGACAACGATCAATTGGATCCCGAAATGATCGATGATTTTAAGGGTTTTGATGATGATTTTGATGACGACGACGACGATTTATAGTCGGTCACCTCTGTACATCGCTCCACCCACATGTTGTTTTATTGAACCGGTAGCACTATCGAAAACATTTACTCTCCCTAAGTAATTTAATACTCCAAGGAAAGCGAATACCATCGCTTCCTTAAAATTGACAAGTTCCTTTTCGGGTACTTGCAAATTTTTATTGCTAACCTCGTTCATTCTTTCGAGTAAGAATTGATGAAAAGCTCCTCCGCCAGTCACTAAGATTCTTCCATCTGAAGGGATAGATAAAAAAGCATTTTTATGTTGATGGGCGATGTGCTCTACAACAGTTCTACTTAAATCTTCTACTTTTCCTTCTTTAAGATGGATGCTAAACTCCTTTTCATACCATTCTCGTCCTAATGATTTTGCTCCTTTCTGCAGATAAAAGGGGAGTGCATTTAATCGATTTAATAATTCAGGAATAACACTTCCCGATCGAGCTAAAATACCATCTTCATCAAATGGTTTACCCACACTTTGTGCAAGTTCATTGAGCGCCATATTCACTGGACAAATATCATAGGCCACTCTCCGCCCATCTTCCGAAACCATGGAAATATTAGCGATGCCTCCCAAGTTTAAACAAGCAGCATAATCTGAAAATAAGTAGTGATCACCCACTGGAACTAAAGGTGCACCTTGTCCACCTAATGCCACATCTTTACTCCTAAAATCGCAGATGGTATTGATTCCAGTTATAGCAGAAATATGAGCGCCAGAACCAATTTGAGTTGTGAAATTCTTTTCAGGTTGATGAAATAAGGTGTGTCCATGAGAAGCAATCAGATCGGGGTGGAGATTATTTTTTTCAATAAAATTTTTAATAAGATCCCCGTAATAGCGACCTAGATCAGCATCTACTTCAAAGATTTGTGGAGCAGATTGCAGATGTAAACTTCTTAAAACCTCCAGCCATTCGTCTGTATAAGAGTAGGTTTCAGTGGCTTCTGTGGTAAAAGACCATATTTCATCTACCAAAGAAAAAGTGCAAAAAGCTAAATCGACACCATCCAAAGAGGTGCCCGACATGAGTCCAACGGCCTTGATTACAGGTGATTTTTCGTTTGTTAACATAATGCAAAGGAAAATATTCTTTTAGACAATGGATATAGACGGTGAAAGGTTTATTTTTGACCTTCAATATTAGACATTATGCTATTTCAATTGAGTGAAGAACATTTAATGATTCAACAAGCTGCTCGTGATTTCGCGCAGCAAGAATTATTACCCGGAGTTATAGAACGTGATGAGAACCAGAAGTTCCCAGCCGAACAAGTCAAGCGTTTAGGCGAGTTGGGCTTTTTAGGAATGATGGTAGATCCCAAATATGGTGGAGGTGGTTTAGATGCTATTTCGTATGTATTGGCGATGGAAGAAATTTCCAAAATTGATGCTTCCGTGTCGGTGGTGATGTCGGTGAACAATAGTTTAGTTTGTTGGGGCCTCGAGACCTTTGGATCAGAAGCTCAAAAGCAAAAGTATTTAGTGCCATTGGCAAAAGGTGAAATTATTGGTGCATTCTGTTTGAGTGAGCCAGAGGCTGGATCAGATGCAACTTCTCAGCGTACCACTGCCGAAGATAAGGGCGATTATTATTTATTGAATGGAACCAAGAACTGGATTACCAATGGAAGTACTGCTTCTGTTTATTTGGTGATGGCACAAACCGATGTAGCCAAAGGTCACAAAGGAATTAATTGTTTGATTGTAGAAAAAGGAGCGGCTGGATTTACGATTGGACTCAAAGAAAATAAATTAGGAATCCGCGGATCGGATACACATTCTTTGATGTTTCAAGATGTGAAAGTGCCCAAGGAAAATAGAGTTGGGGAAGATGGATTCGGATTTAAGTTCGCCATGAAAACGTTGACTGGTGGTCGAATTGGTATTGCAGCGCAAGCTTTAGGAATTGCAAGTGGCGCCTATGAGTTAGCGTTGAAATATTCAAAAGAAAGAAAAGCATTTGGCAAAGAAATTTGTAATCATCAAGCGATTCAGTTTAAGTTGGCGGATATGGCTACGGAGATTGAAGCCGCTCGATTACTTTGCTTAAAGGCGGCTTGGTTGAAGGATACTGGACAAGATTATAACCAAGCCAGTTCCATGGCTAAATTATTTTCATCCGAAGTCGCGATGAAGACAGCTGTTGAAGCGGTACAGATTCATGGTGGTTATGGATTCGTAAAAGAATTCCATGTTGAACGCTTAATGCGTGATGCGAAAATCACACAAATTTACGAGGGTACTTCTGAAGTGCAACGTATTGTTATTGCCCGTAGCGTACTCCAATAAAAAAACTATGACCGTTCTGAAAAGATTAGTACTTGGCCTTCTTCTTCTGTTTCTTGTGCAATCATGTACTCCGCAAAAAAAATTAGTTTATATGCAGGGGGATGCTAATATTTGGACGGACACAACCACTTTTGAAATGTATCTTTTTCCAGGAGATATCTTATCGGTGCAGCTCTTTACTATTAATCAGGAAGCATTTCCTGGTATCGCGAATTCGTCAGTTATAGGAGAAGGAAATGACACTCGAAATGCTTATGAAAAGGGATTTGTAGTGGATCAAAGAGGTAACTTAACGTTGCCCTATATTGGAACCATGCTTGTGGCAGGATTATCATTAGATGATGCTCATGATACGATTAATAATCGTTTCAAAAAGTTTATTGACGACCCTGTAGTTGTTTTGAAAAAGTTAAGTTTTAAAGTTTCCGTTTTAGGTGAGGTAAACAAACCTGGATTGTATTACGTTCCCAACGAGCAATTAACCTTGTTGGAAGCCTTAGCGATGGCCAGTGATTTAAATAATTTCGGAGATAGAACTAAATTGAAAATTCTACGTAAAACCTCAAACGGCACCATTGAAATCAACGTGGATTTAACTCAGAAAGAATCGTTCACTGGACAAACGAAGTATATTCATCCTGATGATGTAATTTATGTACCTCCTACGCGTAAGAAAGCCTTTACAGCAGTTTCTCCTGCCGCGGCAATCTTTACATCGTTATTGACTTCTATGGCTTTAATTATTACGGCATATTTCCGATCCCAATGAACCCTCTGAAAAAAAATAATCAACAGGAAGATGAATTTCAAATTCTAAATGTATTTCGTGATATTTTACGAAAGTGGCATTATTTTTTAATTGCTGGATTAATATTTACGGGACTCGCTCTGCTCTATGTTCGGTTTACCTTGCCCGTCTACCAGGCTTCTTCTAGTATCTTAATTGATGATGAGCAATCATCTCCTGCAAATGTTTCCGATTTGTTATCCAGTGATTTGTTTGGGACCAATTTAAATTTACCTACTGAGATTGGTATTCTTCGATCACGAACTGTAATTCAGGAGACTATAAAACGATTAAATTTAGAAGTTCAATATTGGTCAACTACTAATTTTCCAACACAACCCTTATATCCTAAATCACCCATTAAAGTGGAGGTGGATACTTTTATTCGTGAGTATAAAGACTTACCATTTAGTGTCACCGTACTGGATTCAAACAATTTTAATTTAGAAGTGGAGTATGACGGTGATAAGCTTCCTGCTTTTTATTTAAATCAAAAGTTTGCATTTGGTCAAGATATTAAAACCAACCATTTTAAATTTAGATTACAGAAAGGAAATTTCGTTAGTCCTGTAATTGGTGGTACCTACGAATTTAAAGTTCGCTCAGCAAATAAGTTAATTGCAGAGATGCTGGAGAACCTTACTGCTGAACCACTCGATAAGGATGCGAATATTGTACGCCTAACCTATATGGATGTAATTCCAGTTCGTGCATTGGATATCTTAAATGAAGTTGGAAAAGTTTATATTGATTTAGATATTCAGGATAAAGCAGAAGTAGCTTCTCTTACTTTAAAGTTTGTGGATGAGCAATTGAATAATACCGGATCTATGCTGAGTACGAATGAGCAGGAGATGCAGGCTTTTAAAGAAAAAAATAAAACTGTCGATTTAAGTGAAGAGTCGAAAGCCGTTTTGCAAAAATTAAATGTACTGGACCTCGACCGCGTAAAAAACAATATTGAAATTACTTCTTTACAAAATCTTTTTAATTACTTAACAACCAACGATGATATTACCAATTTAGCTCCTACAAGTCTTGGAATCCCCGACCCTTTATTAGTAGAGTTAATAACGAATCTTCAGGCTTTACAAGCGAAGAGAAAGAGTGTTTCTTTTGGTGTAAAGAATGATGCTCCCGCAGTTAGAGTATTGGATCAGCAGATTTCTGAAAACCGATCTGCATTAATTGAAAATGTGAGGTCGATTCAAAAACGATTGGTTGTTACCCGCGATGCTTTAAACATCCAGCTGGATAAATACGAAGGCAGTATTAAGCAGGTCCCAGAAATGGAGCGAGAGTTGTTGGGCATAAAGCGAAATTTTGAAGTCAACCAAAATATTTACACCTACCTACTTCAGAAAAAAGCAGAGACAAGTATTGCAAAGGCAACCGCTGTTTCTGATAACAAAATATTGGATACCTCTGCTTTGGCTGATGAACCCGTAGAGCCAAATAAAAAGATAATGGTAGCGGTCATTTTACTATTAACAATTATTATTCCTACCACCATTATCACTACAAAAAGTTTACTTCGCAATACGGTTTTGAATCGTGATGATATAGGCATTCATACTGAAGTTCCTGTCATTGGAGTCGTAGGTCATTCAGAAGAGAATTTGAATTTAGTCGTCTCCAATCGACCAAAGTCAGCCATCGCGGAAGCATTTAGAACGATTCGAACCAATTTGCAATACTACGGTCAGGGTGAAGGATGCAAAACGATATTGATAACTTCTTCCGTGGGGGGAGAAGGAAAATCATTCATCACTCTGAATCTAGCAGGCATCATCGCCATGCAACAGCAGAAAGTGGTGGTGTTAGGATTGGATTTGCGAAAGCCAAAACTTTTCCATGACTTTGGATGGAAGAATGATATGGGTGCTTCTAACTATTTAGTAGGTGCACATACGTTAGATCAAGTCATTCGTAAAACAGAGAATCCTTTTTTAGATATTATCATTTCAGGTCCAACCCCACCTAATCCAGCAGAGTTACTTTCAAAACCATTGATGGGACAGATGCTGGCAGAATTAAAAAAACGTTATGATTTCATCGTTATTGATACTCCACCCATCGGCGTAGTTTCTGATGCATTTATTTTATTGAATCAGTCGGATGTTAATCTATATGTGGTTAGACAAGGCTATTCAAGATTAGAATTTTTGAAAACATTGGATGATCTCTATACCGATGGAAAAATTCCAAATGCATCGATTGTATTAAACGATTCAGATTTTTCTACAGGTTCTGGCTACGGACATCATTATGGATATCTTGACGGGAATGCAGGGTACTATGACGAAAGAGAAGAAGCAGAAGCGAAGAAGAGAGCGGGGTGGCGAAGGTGGTTACCGTTTTAAGGAATTGGTGATCCCGATAGCTATCGGGAGGTGAGTTGGTGAATTGGTTTGCGAGGCCATGGAATGTTCAATGTGAGATCAAACCATTTTCAAATCAACTCATCTTCATCGCGAGGTTTCGCGGTCAATTTCCTACATTTTCAAATCTTCAAATCGGAAAATTTTCAAATTAAAAAGCTTCCAACAATTTCTCCATCTGTGATCCTCTCGAACCTTTGATTAAAATACTTCCCGAAGTAGGTTTATTTTCTTTTAACCATTCCATGCATTGCTGTGAGGATTCAAAATGCAGACTCTTGATTTTTTTTGAAGGTGCTTCGAAAAGCTTTCCAACTAAAAGTAAGGTCGCTTCAGATAGTTCTGCTGCTTCTTCCGCCACTTTTAAATGTTCATCGGCGGATTCATTTCCTAACTCTAACATTTCTCCTAAGGCTACAATCTTACTTCCCCTAAAATGTTTTTTGAAATTATCTAAAGCCGCTTTCATGCTACTTGGATTCGCATTGTATGCATCTTGTACAATAGTCAATTGATCTTTCTTGATAATTTGTGATCGTTGATTATCGGGAATATAATTTTCAATGGCTTCTTTAATGTCGTGCGGATCTACGCCAAAATGTGCACCGATCGCCACAGCACACATGATGTTTTGGAAATTGTAATCGCCTGTGAATTTTGTTTTGATGTTTAATTCAAAAGGATGCGTTATTTCCACTTCCAAATTCGTAGTCAGACTTGGTACAATTCCACCTCTGTATTGCGCTTGCGTGCTTTCACCATAAGTAACAATGCTATCATATCCGCGAAGTTGTTCACGCAGTATCGTATTGTCGAGATGAACAAAGATGAGTCCACCGGCACTTCTTAAATAATCATACATTTCACCTTTCCCTTTCTTCACCCCTTCTATACCACCAAATCCTTCGAGGTGTGCCTTTCCAATGTTGGTAATCAATCCATAATCAGGTTGAGCTATTTGACAGAGTTCAGCAATTTCTTTTTGATGATTAGCGCCCATCTCCACAATGGCAAAATCGTGTTCATCGCTCAAACGCAACAACGTTAACGGTAGACCAATATGATTATTCAAATTTCCGATGGTAGCAATTGCTTCAAAATCTTTTTTCAAAACAGCGTGACATAATTCCTTCGTTGTGGTTTTTCCGTTGCTGCCAGTGATGGCGAGCACATGAATATCGAGCACTTGTCGGTGATACGTGGCCAAATCCTGTAAGCTCTTCAACACATTTTCAACACGAAGGAGTCGAGGGTCGTTTCCTACATTTTCATCTACAACGGCATAAGATGCTCCATTCTCCAAAGCTTGCATCGCAAACAAATTCCCATTGTAACTAGGACCTTTCAGCGCGAAGAAAATACATTCCAAAGGAAGGTTGCGTGTATCGGTTGATACCAATTGACTCTCGAGAAAATATTTATAAAGTTGCTCTGTGTTCACCATCCCACGAAAGTAAGGAAAAGGAATAAAATGACGCTTCGGATGGATGATGTTTTAAAAATAATGTTTACAGCTCCGGAAAATTGCAAGTTGGCAAGTTGGTAAATTGGTAAATTGCTGCGCTCAGAAGTCTGTGCAACGCACTGTACTTCTGAGGTGTTGCGAAGCCTCGCAATTGTAAATTTATGATCCCGATAGCCCTTTAGGGAGTTGGATGGGTAATTCTTCAGCCCAGAAATTTCGCTATAGTTTCGATTTTCGTGCTAATTCGCATTTCGTGTTCTGGGCAAGCATTTCGCCCTTCGACAAGTTCAGTGCCCACAATCTGCGTATTCGTATATCAGCGTATTCGTATTTCGTATTGATTCGTAGTTCGTATCCTATGCCCTTCGGCAAGCTCAGGGCAAGCATTTCGCCCCTCGGCAAGCTCAGGGCAAGCATCGCGACGCATCTTTAGCATTTCGCAATTTTCGCATTTCGTGCCTGCCTGCCGAAGCTTTAGCTTAGGTAGGTTAATTCGCATTTCGCGTATTCGTATATCTGCGAATTCGTAATTCGTACATTCGTATTGATTCGTAATTCGTAACCTTTTTTAAAAAAAAGAGCCACCCCTTCCGGAGCAGCTCTCTATACATTCTTTGAAATTTAATTTTAGTACATACCGTCCATTCCACCACCTGGCATTTGTGGCATCGAAGGTTTGTCTTCTTTAATGTCGCTTAATACACACTCTGTAGTTAACAACATCGCAGCGATGGAAGCAGCGTTCTCTAAAGCAACACGTGTTACTTTAGTAGGATCAATAACTCCAGCTTTCAACATGTTTTCGTACACATCCGTACGTGCATTGTAACCGAAGTCATCTTTTCCTTCGCGTACTTTTTGTACCACGATAGATCCTTCCATTCCTGCATTCGAAACAATTTGACGAAGCGGCTCTTCTAAAGCACGTTTCACGATGCTGATACCTGTAGTTTCATCATCATTCGTACCTTTCATTTTCTCCAATGCAGCAATTGCACGGATGTAAGCAACTCCACCACCTGGTACAATTCCTTCTTCCACCGCAGCACGCGTAGCATGTAAAGCATCGTCAACACGATCTTTCTTCTCTTTCATCTCCACTTCAGTAGCAGCACCCACATAAAGAACAGCAACACCACCTGCTAATTTAGCTAAGCGCTCTTGTAATTTTTCTTTATCGTAATCGCTAGTCGTCGTTTCAATTTGTGCTTTGATTTGATTTACACGTGCAGTGATATCTTTCTTTTCACCAGCACCATTCACAATAGTAGTATTGTCTTTGTCGATGCTAATTTTTTCAGCAGAACCTAACATCGTTAAGTCTGCAGCGTCTAATTTGAATCCACGCTCTTCACTGATAACAGTTCCACCAGTAAGAATGGCGATATCTTCCATCATGGCTTTACGACGATCACCAAATCCTGGAGCTTTCACTGCAGCAATTTTTAATGATCCACGTAATTTATTTACTACTAGAGTAGCTAATGCTTCTCCGTCTACATCTTCAGCAATGATCAACATTGGACGACCTGATTGAACCACTTTCTCCAACACCGGTAACAATTCTTTCATGTTACTGATTTTTTTGTCGTAAAGTAAAATGTATGGGCTCTCTAAAACAGATTCCATTTTATCAGCGTTCGTCACGAAGTACGGACTGATGTATCCACGATCGAATTGCATTCCTTCTACTACAGTTACGGTAGTTTCAGTTCCTTTTGCTTCTTCAACAGTGATTACTCCTTCTTTCTTCACTTTCTCCATCGCTTGTGCAATCAACTTTCCAATTTCGCTATCGTTGTTAGCAGAGATGGTGGCTACTTGCTCAATTTTCTGAATGTCGTCACCAACACTCTTACTCATTTTTTTCAAGCTATCTACAACAGCTAAAACCGCTTTGTCGATACCACGTTTTAAATCCATAGGATTTGCACCTGCAGCAACGTTTTTCAATCCAGCCGTAACAATAGCTTGTGCTAATACTGTTGCAGTGGTCGTTCCATCACCAGCAACATCTGCTGTTTTTGAAGCTACTTCTTTCAACATTTGAGCGCCCATGTTTTCTACTGGATGCTTTAATTCAATTTCTTTTGCAACCGTAACACCATCTTTAGTGATACTTGGAGCACCATATTTTTTATCGATAATTACATTACGTCCTTTTGGACCCAATGTCACCTTCACTGCATTTGCTAATGCGTCCACACCGCGCTTCAAAGCATCACGTGCTTCTAGGTTAAAAGAGATTTCTTTTGCCATAATTATTTTAGTTTTTTTTGATTTTAAAGGTTGAGTGTTTCAATTAAATAATTGCGAAAATGTCGGATTCGCGCATGATTAAAAATTCCTTTCCGTCTACGCTAATTTCGGTTCCTGCATACTTCCCGTATAAAACGGTGTCACCTACTTTAACTGTTATAGGCTCGTCTTTTTTACCTTCTCCTACAGCAACTACAGTTCCTTTTTGAGGCTTTTCTTTTGCGGTGTCAGGGATAATAAGTCCGCTAGCGGTTTTCTCTTCAGCTGGTGATACTTCAACGATCACGCGGTCTGCTAATGGTTTGATGCTTACTTTGCTCATTTTTCTTGAGTTTATTTAAGGATTTGTTAAATGAATTATTGAAGGGATTTTCTCCCTGTAAAAGAACTAACAGCAATTGTGCCATGAGGCTATAAACCAAAAATGCTGTCAATTCTTCCTAGGATAGGTCAATTGACAGCATTTATCTGACAAATTGTTGGACAACCTGTCAGTGGAATATTTTATTGAGCTGGAGCAGCACTAGGCTGTCCTCCTGCAGGAGCAGGTTGCGCAGCGGGTTGTGCCGGTTGAGCTGCAGGTTGTGCAGCTGGAGCTTGCGCAGCAGGAACATTTTGAATCTGATCTTCAATGATCGATGCATTGTTCGTGCCTGTATTTCTTGGAATTACGAAATTACCAACGATGGCTAACACCAACATCGAGATCGCAAATCCCCAAGTTAATTTTTCAAGGAAATCGGTGGTTTTGCGTACACCCATAATTTGGTTAGAGGCAGCAAAGCCAGAAGATAAACCTCCGCCTTTAGAGTTTTGTACTAAAATAACGATTCCTAGTAGGAAGCTAACAATAATAATGAGGACAAGTACGAGTGTGAACATGGTTTAAGCTCAAGTATTTAATTTATTCTCTAATTCTTTAATGAGGGCTGCAAAGTAACGGCTTTTTTCGGGGAATCTCAAGCTTAATTTCGTATAGAATGAAATTGCTTTTTGAAAATTTCCTTGTTGAGCGTAAATATTTGCTAATGTTTCACTTACGATATCGTCCGATTCAATAATACTTCGCTTGGCCATGTTTATCGGACTATAAAAAGCGCTTTTGGATGGGGTAATCCTGGGTTCTTGCTTGATAAATTTATCGATTAACTGGTCGGCAGGCACCTTACTTTTAGGCGGATCGGTGTCTACTAAGGATGGATCCGGGATGGGCTTTTTAGGCGGAATTAAATTCGGATCTGTATCTAATGGTGTGTTGGAAATAGTATTAAATGGAATTTTTTCAGGTTGGATGGAAGGACTCAATGGAGTTGTGCTTTCTTCCTGATGATGTGAAGTAGGAGCGACAGGTGGCTGTAACGATGTTGATTTTACATACAACATTTTAGGGGCGTTCACGGGCGCATTATCAATTGCCTTTGCTGATGATGAATTGTCTTGTATTTCTTCTCTCGAATTTTTTACTTCTGCTGTTGGAATCGTTGTTACTTCTTTTTCAAGAACGATCGTTCTTGGTTCAAACGTTTTTGGCGATGGTTGTACAGTAGCTATGGGAGTTTCAGTCTGAACTATTACTTCTTTCTTTTCTACTTTCTCTTCAATTTTCGAATCCGATTTTTGATTCAAGTGCAACCATTCTGCAAATGAATGCACTTCTCCCGGTTGATGGGGGATAGGATCAATTGGAGCTGGTGTAATTTTTAGAGCGGCAACTGGAATGTCATCAAAATTTCTTTCTGATAAATGCTCATCTTCCGAAATTTCATTTGAAACAATTTCATCCTGTTTCTCCTCTGAAAAATAATCAGTACTGTTGACTTGTGAAGTAACTATGTTTTCTAAAATTAATTCTTCAATCAGATCTAATTCTTTTTCTTTTGATGCCGCAGATTTTGTTTCGAGTCTTATTTCTTCTTTTCGCTTTGCCGATAAATATTCTAACTCTTCAATTTCCGCCTCTAAATCAGGATCATCATTTTCTTCAATCATCCCATGCGGAACTAAAATTGTTTCCTCGCTCTGTACTTCGCTGGCTGAGGCTCTCGATGCCAGCAATTCCTCGCTCTCCCTTTCTTTCTCACTCTGTATTAAGCTGGCTGAGGCTCTCGATGCCAGCAATTCCTCGTCCTGAAGTATTTCGCTTTGCTTCAACTTCAGGATTTCACTCTCACTATCATTCTCACTCTGTTTCTCACTCTGTTTCTCTCCCGATAGCAATCGGGACTGTCCTTCGCTGGCTGAGGCTCTCGAGGCCAGCTGCTCCACTTCCGGTTCTATCCAAATATTTAATTCTTTCAAACGCTGAATAACAATTTCCTCTGCTGAAATAGCATCTTCTTCACTTTGCACTTCTTTCGTCTCTTCTTCTATTGCTTTTGGAGATGGGATTTCAGAAGTATCGAAAGGGGTCTCTTCACTTATTTCGGCTGGATGATTTTGATTAGTGCCGATGGTTTCATCGGTTGGAACATCAACAATTTCATTGGAAGAAACTACTTTTTTCTCACTGGAAGTATCAATCATCCCTTCATTTTCCAAGGCGATATTTTCATTCCAAGCCACCGAATCGTGCATCATTAATTCAGGATGAATCAACTGGTGCAAACGCTTTCTGTCGGGAGCATACGCCGAACTTAATTTTAATTGCTGTGCGTAAGAAATATGATTTTGTCCGTGTAATTGCAATAAATAGAAGTAACGCAAAGCCTGACAATAAGGAAATTCCTTTACCAAAGAGGAGATAGCCTCAGGTCGCTGATGAATGACCTCATCAGGTGTACGTATCAGTGATAAAAATTCTTCTTTTGTCATTACCAGTTGCTCACGGATTTATTAAATACATCGTCTACTAATTGCTTATTCACTTCATCAATCAAAGTTAACTCAACTTCGGCTAAACTTTTCTGACTGTCATAGTCGGCATAGCGTGTAAAAGTACTTTCAAAACTTTGTGTAGCATCTTTTGTATTGGTAAATTTTACCAGAACACTAATACTTAGGCGGTTTAATGCAGCAGTCTCCGTGCCTTGGATCGCTACAGGTTGAGCTCGGTAGTCGCTGATGTACCCTTCAAATTGAATATCTCCATCGCGATCTACTTGCCTCAAAGAGGTTTGTGAGATGAAACGATCTTTGATTCTTTCGGTAAAAGCCTGACTTAAGGTAGGCTGTACTAAGGGTGCACGGTTCGCAAAATATTGCACCGAAAATGTTTTTACTTCGGGGGAGATGGATGCACCGGAAAAGGAATACATCCCACAACCCGACCAAATAGCGAGCATGACAACGATAGAAATTAGAATTATTTTTTTCATCCGTTGATATCGTATTCTTTTATTTTGCGATACAAAGTGCGTTCTGAAATACCCAACTCTTTGGCTGCATCTTTTCGTTTTCCTTTGTATTTGTCGAGCGCTTTAGTAATCATTTCTTTTTCTTTATCGGAAAGCGACAAAGTTTCATCCGCAAACGATTCGTGCGCATCAATCTTGATGGCTTTCGTTGAAAGTGTAACGCCAGGCTCAGTATGTATTAAATCATGATCATTTTCGGTGTACGATTCATGTTCAAAATTCATTTGATCTTTCAACGTATTGGTGTTTCCCGACATGATTCCAGAAACTACTTTTTTCAAGTCGGTCAAATCTTTTTTCATTTCGAAAAGTACTTTGTAAAGTAATTCTCGCTCGGTAAATTCACCATTGGTATTGGTCACATCTTTCAATACCATCGCCATTGAATTATTCTCATTCCCTGGCAAGTATTTCAACAGTATTTCAGGAGTAATTTCTTTTTCTTTTTCGAGAATGGATAATTGCTCGGTCACATTTTTTAATTGTCGAACATTACCGGGCCAGCGGTAATTGATCAACAATTGCTGTGCTTCCGGTAAAAGATGAATGACCGGCATTTTATATTTATCGGCGAAGTCGGCCGCAAATTTTCTAAACAGTAAAAAGATATCTCCCTTTCGATCACGCAATGGCGGAACATGAATGGGAACTGTATTTAGTCGATAGTATAAATCTTCTCTAAATTTTCCTCTCTCAATAGCTTCAGTTAATAGCACATTGGATGCTGCAACCACACGTACATCGGTTTTTTGCATTTTACTAGAACCAACGCGAATAAATTCACCCGTTTCTAATACGCGTAATAAACGCACTTGTGTCATGAGGGGTAACTCGGCAACTTCATCTAAAAAAATAGTGCCGCCATTTACCACTTCAAAATAACCTTTACGTGCTTCGTGTGCTCCTGTGAAAGAACCTTTTTCGTGACCAAATAATTCGGAGTCGATGGTTCCTTCTGGAATAGCACCGCAGTTCACCGAAATATTGGGTCCGTGTTTTCGGCTGCTGAGGAAGTGAATGATCTGATGAAAAATTTCTTTTCCAGTTCCGCTTTCTCCAGAAATTAAAACCGAAAGATCGGTAGGTGCTACTTGTCGTGCAATATCGATGGCATGATCTAACAGCGGTGAGTTACCGATAATTCCAAATCTATTTTTTAGCTCTTGTAATTTCATACAGTAAATTGAAAATCAGTTTTCGGATATTTTTTCACGACTTCTCCAATCAGTGTGGCTACCGTTACTCGGGTGATGATCACATCGGCACAATCACCGGGCTTCAAATCGCCGCAAGGAAATACGACTACTGTACCTTGTGAATTTCTTCCAGAGTACATTTCATTCGACTTCTTTGAAAATCCTTCGATCAGTACTTTGTATGTTTTTCCAATTGCATCGGCAGAGCGGTTTGCAGATAATACTTGTTGTAGATCGACAATCTCCTGTAATCTTCTTCCTTTTACTTCTTCGGGAATATCGTCAACATATTTTTTTGCTGCAGCTGTTCCGGGACGCTCAGAGTACTTGAACATATAGGAGAAGTGATAACCGGCCCATTTCATTAAGCTGATGGTTTCTTGATGTTCTTCTTCCGTCTCACCACAAAATCCGCTGATGATATCGGTACTGATACCACAGTTGGGAATAATTCGGCGTATCGCTTCAATGCGATCAATATATTGTTCACGCGTATAACCGCGATTCATTCTTTCCAACATGCTACTACTTCCGGCTTGAACAGGAAGATGCACATATTTGCAAATGTTTTCATGTTTAGCAATGGAATGCAACACCGCATCTGTCATGTCTCGCGGATTACTAGTTGAAAAACGAACGAGTAAGTCAGGATGAACGCCAGCAACCAATTCTAATAAATCGGCGAAAGTGGTAAATCGTTTTTGTTCTTCAGCGGGCAGTTGATGATTGAGTGCTGCATGTACTAATGTTTCCTCCAAATCTTTCTTTTGTCCGCCGCCCCAATAGAGGTAAGAATCTACATTTTGTCCGAGTAAAGTTACTTCGCGATACCCATCTTCAAAAAGCTTTTTACATTCCGCTATTATACTTTCTGGATCACGTGAGCGTTCGCGTCCACGGGTAAAGGGCACCACACAAAACGAGCACATATTATCGCAACCGCGCATGATGGAAACGTAGGCGATAATACCATTGGTTCCTAAACGTACGGGACTAATATCAGCATACGTTTCTTCTCGTGAAAGCAATACGTTTACTGCCTTTTGTCCGCCTTCTACTTGCTCAATTAAATTCGGTAAATCGCGATAAGCGTCTGGACCGGCAACAATATCTACCAACAATTCTTCCTCTAAAAATTTCGATTTTAATCGCTCCGCCATGCAGCCCAACACGCCTACAATTAATGATGGATTTTGTTTCTTTAATTTTTTAAAATCTTGTAATCGAGTCCGCACACGCGTTTCTGCTTGATCACGAATAGCACAAGTGTTAATGAAAATCACATCCGCTAATTTATAATCGTTGGTAGTTTCAAATCCGTTGCCGGTTAAGATCGACGCAACAATTTCACTATCCGAAAAATTCATAGCGCAACCATAACTTTCCAAAAATAGTTTCTTGCCATTCAAGGGTGTTGCCACTTCCAGCATCAAGGCTTCCCCTTGGCGCTTTTCATCAATCACTTTATTTCCTTCGTGCAACATCTTCAAATTATGGACTGCAAAGATACATAAAATAGCGCTCTACTGACAAGATGTCAGACTAAAAATTAAAGAAAAATTAGGTAAAATTCAGCTTTAGTTAACGTTTTTGAGTAAAAATGGGATATTTTGTTTTAAATTAACAAAGTTTGATTGCAATTGATATTTAACTTTTAATTTGGTGAAGCCATTCAAAATGGAAGAAATACCTGAGAAGCTCAATAAACAAGTTTTAACTCATTTGTAAATTTTTATTCGTTTACTTTCTGCTTTCCAATTCAATATTTTCAATATCCTTGATGCTAATATTTGCGTTATTCTCTAACATCAATATTTCTGAGTTCAAAACCTTTTGTTGACGTAAAACTTCACCACTTTTAAGAAATACTTTTACAATTTGATACCCCATTCCGCTTTCAGGAAGATTAACTAGCATTTCGATAAATCGATTTGGTAATTTTAATGATTGTGCTTCCATGTATAAAGATTTTAGTATGGTGTTTGTTTGATAAATGAATCTTTTGATGTGCCGTAGGCAAAATAAGTTTCTTTTTCTCCTCCTTTTCTTTCGTAGTCAGGTTGTACTATTCTTCTTTGTAAAGAGTCTGTTTTATTGGGCTTTCCTAGATTAGCTTCTATTGTAATTTTAAAACAATTTTATTTGAGTTTCTTTTTTTGGATAAAATACACCGATAATAACAAATGGATTTTTTGCTCTACGCATATGCCATTCTTTGGTGGTACCTAAAAACAAGTAAATATCTTTGTTCTTTATAAAATTGGCTTCGTACTGTTCCCTTACTTTTTCTAAAGCGATTTTTTCGTTCCCTTCAGCAGCTCTCAAACAGTTCCAATATAAGGCTCCAATTTCCCAATCTTCGATCATCAAACGACTTGATTTCCCTAACTCATCGGTGAATCGGTAAAAGAATTTATAAGGCAGTTTTGGAATAATAATTTCTGGATTCGTTTCTTTAGCAAATAAATCACCTTGTTTTCTAAGCTCTTTCCATTCATCTTTCCACTCAGGTTCATCTTCTTCAATTTCTAAACCTATTATTGTAGTTGGTTTGAAAGTGGCTAGCGAAACATTTGTTGGTTCCTGTGAATCTTCAATTAGTTTGCTAAGGTTTGTGTATACATTTTGCAAACAAATATCTTTTCTCAATAGCCAATTGCTTTCGGTGTCTAAGCGATTGTGTAAAATTAAATCGCGAAAATCGTAGTGCTTTGGAGAATAGCTTTCAGGTCTAAAATCGTCTATGCGTTTATTTAATTCAAGTTCAATCCATGTATATTTTACATTATTCACTTTTCCAGATCCTTTTAAGTCAAGCAAGAAACTTAAAGGCACAGGGTAAATACGAATCCATTCGCCTTTTTCGAGCACACCAGCGGTACATACTAATTCATCATAATTTCGGGAGGGCAATGGATATGTTGTAACCGTAATAAGAACTTTTTTTCGTGCCATTCCTAAATATGCTTTACTTCATAAGAAAAGGAGGGGAGTGATTCTATGGCTTCCGCTAAATGTTTACGATGACATTGACAAATATTTGCTTCAAAACAAGTGAGCGCAATCCGTTTGTGCTTTTTCAACAAATTCAATATTTCAGCTTGTGAATTGGTAGTCTTACTTAAATTGTTTTTACGATAGCGTAAAAATAGTTCGTCGTAATCGGTTTGGGAAATTAATTCCTTTCGTTGTTCGGATTGTATACCTACTTCTGGGAAATGTAAATACTGAATGCCTAAACTCTCACAATTTCTTTTCAGTATCGTTTTACTAAAGCCGTATTTCATACTCAAAGGATTGTTGCGTACATCAATCAAGACTTTAACATCATTCTTTAACAAACGAACTAAATATTCTTCCAGCGAAATTCCTTCGTAACCAATAGTAAATAATATTGATTTTGTTCCGTTTGGTTTCGCATCAATTACTTTTTGATATTCACTTTTACTTAAAAGGGTAGGAGCTTTTACGCTATTGATAGCATAAAATGGAAAGTTTACATAGGTGTGTTTCATCAAAGCATCGGCACTCATTTTCCCGTAATTGTTCTTTACATCCATTAAAACTTTCTTGTCGTCAGCTTTTAATTGATTAAAGTAATCTGTTTGGTCATTACGGATGAAGTGCGTTTCATTATCATTCACCATTCCTCTTTTGGTCATAGCCCCTAAATCGGCATAGGCAGAATAGGAGAAGCAACCATATTTATAAGGAACAAAGTCGTAACAAGGACCTCCAATTCGAGATTCATTTTTTTGCAAATCTGTTGATCCCGACTGCGTAAAGAGGAAAAGAAGTTTCTGTAATCGGATTTTTTCCAGTTGATCGTCAAACAATTGCAGTAAAGCCAATATTATTTTCCGTCGGTAAAACATAAAGCGAAGTTATGGTTTTTAAGCATAGTTTCAATATAGGAATTGAATTCTATTAACGATTGGGTGTCAATTAAAGCTTTTGCTTATCAGAGCTTGAGACCTACAATTACTTTATTACTTTCTTTGGTTTTAGTTCCAGAGTTACTTTGATGTAACTTACTATGGTTCTTTTTTTAATGTATTGGCATTTCAACTTTAAAATAAGCTTTATTCTATGAAGTACTTGGTATAAAACTCAGCAAGAACAATATTAAATTTTTCTTTCAATGCTTTTTCAATTTCATTTTTCAGTGCAGGTATTTTTGCGAATCGTTTATAGAAAATTTCTCTATCACCAATTATATCAAGCCATTCAACCTTGAAGTTTGTGTAATCAAACTTTTCAGGATAGAGAAAGAATTTCATGTAGTCCGCAAGGTTTGTAAATGCTTCAAGACGTTTATCATCACTTTTAACATTGATGTTGTAAATGAAAATCATAGCATTGATGAAAACAAAACTTTGCATTTTAGGTCTGCCAGAACTTAGTGAATATGCTCCATTACCTTTTGTATTGTTTATGACAGATATGAATTGTTCAATGAATTGATCAAAGTCAATAATGTTTTTGAATACAGCATTAGTGTATAAATCATCATTGAAATTTTCATCAAGTATTTTAATAATTTTATTTTTCAATTCTTCTCTAATGGTATCATCTGAAATTGTCCATAAAGAAACTAA
>JANOPQ010000149.1:0-9284 GCA_031421935.1 Bacteroidota bacterium
AATATTTATGGAAGGATATTACAATCCAGCAGCCAATCAAATGCAAGCGGTAAGTAATCCAGGAGGCGCACCAACAGTAACAGATACAGTCACGGTGTCGTTGGCAAATCTAGCAAGTCCGTATAACATAATTTACACCGACCAAGAAGTGGTTTTAACAAACGGAATTGCTAATTTACAATTCCCAATTGCAGCCTTTAATAATTCTTTTTATGTAGTAGTGAAGTATAGAAACGCCCTTGAAACATGGAGCAAGACTCCGATTTTGTTTAACACTACTTCGAAGAGTTTGGACTTAACTGCACCATAATTTACAGAGCAATTTATTGTCTGATTGCGAAGGTGATTATATTATGACGATTGATTTTTCGAGGTAATGGTATTTAACGAAAGTGAATCTGCTTGCTGCAGGCAGGCACGGATGACTCGGATTTGGCGGATTTCACGGATTTATAATTTTGTAACTAAACTTGTCAATAAAAGAAGGATAACTATTGCTTTAATATTCAACCTACTATTACATAAACCCATAAACGTTTACAAACTACTTAAAAATTAGATTTTTCGTCCCGATGAAATGCATTACTTTTGTGGCATGTCCAATTACCTTGACCAATTAAACGAATCACAACGTGAAGCTGTAAAACAAACCGAAGGACCCGTGATGATTATTGCAGGTGCGGGTTCAGGGAAAACACGAGTTTTAACGTATCGTATCGCCCATCTCATCGAAAAAGGATGTGATCCATTCAATATACTTTCGCTCACCTTTACCAATAAAGCCGCTCGTGAAATGAAAGAGCGAATTCAGAAAGTAGTAGGAGACGAAGCGAAAAATTTATGGATGGGAACTTTTCACTCTGTATTTGCTCGTATTCTCCGTATTGAAGCAGATAAAATTAATTATCCTAAAAACTTTACTATCTATGATTCGGACGATAGTAAAAGTTTGATCCGTGATATTCTGAAAGAGCAAAACCTCGACGACAAAACGTATAAACCAAGTGCTGTTTTGAATCGAATTTCATCTGCAAAAAATAATTTATATACTTGGAAAGATTATCAAGACAACACGGATTACGCTAGTGATGATAAATCGACAGGCAAACCAAAGATGGGTATGTTGTTCGAAATGTACAGCAAGCGTTGTTTCAAAGCGGGCGCTATGGATTTTGATGATATCCTTTTCAATACTTGGCGACTCTTCAACGAACACCCAGAAGTTTTGTACAAATACCAAACAAAGTTTAAGTATGTGATGGTGGATGAGTTTCAGGACACCAACTTTGCTCAATACATCATTGTAAAAAAATTGTCGGCCATGCATCAAAACATATGTGTGGTGGGTGATGATGCACAAAGTATTTATGCTTTCAGAGGAGCGAACATTCAGAATATTTTGAACTTTGAAAAAGATTATGAGGATTTAAAAACTTTTAAGCTCGAGCAGAATTATAGAAGTACGAAAACGATTGTACAAGCTGCGAACTCGGTGATTGTAGTCAATAAAAATCAACTGAAGAAAGACGTTTGGACAGACAATCACAGTGGCGAAAAAATTCGTGTTTTAAAAGCCCTTAGTGATAACGAAGAAGGATATCAAGTAGCGAGTTCCATTTTTGAGGATAAGATGAACAAGCAACTTCAAAATAAAGATTTTGCAATTCTTTATCGCACCAATGCTCAAAGCCGATCGATGGAAGAAGCGTTGCGGAAGCAAAATATTCCTTATCGTGTATTTGGGGGTGTATCTTTTTACAACCGAAAAGAAATTAAAGATTTGCTGGCCTACTTCCGAATGGCGATTAATCCGCAAGACGAAGAAGCCATGAAACGAATCATCAATTATCCTACTCGAGGAATTGGTAAAACGACGGTCGATAGAATCATTGAATTTTCTGTTTTAAACAATGAAACAACTTGGGAAGTTATTCAAAACATCAATACCTTGCCTGTTGGAATAAATACTGGTATTCGAGAAAAAGTTTTTGAATTTGGAAAGATGGTTCGCAGTTGGCAAATTATGTTAGCCGATCATAGTGCTTATGAATTAGCGAGTCATATTTCTTCTGCTTGCGGAATATTAACTGAACTTTATAACGACCGCACGCCGGAAGGAGTAAATCATTACGAAAATGTGCAAGCATTACTAAATGGGATAAAAGAATTCAGTGAGAACGGAAAAATTCCATTGGAGTCTCCATCCGCCGAACAGGCACTTCCAGATTTAAGAACATTGGATTTGTACTTACAAGACATTGCTTTATTAACAGATGCCGACAATGAAAAGGACGGTGATGACAATAAAGTTTCCTTGATGACCATCCATAGTGCAAAAGGATTGGAGTTTAAACACGTTCATATTGTTGGACTAGAAGAAAATTTATTTCCATCACAGCTCAGTGTTAATTCCAGAACAGAATTAGAAGAAGAAAGAAGGTTGTTTTATGTAGCCATCACTCGTGCTGAACAAAAATTAACTTTATCGATGGCGGCTACACGCTATCGCTGGGGGAATCTAATTTCAAGTCAACCCAGTCGATTTTTAGAAGAGATCGACAGTGCTTGTCTTGACATGCCTGTTCAAAAAGGCCATGCATTGTTTGATGACGTAGATGAACGTGGGGGTTGGGATCAATTTGGTGGTGGTAATCAAAACACACATCGTGGCCCATCTAAAGCACCAGGAAATAAATCCTATTCAGGATCGCAAAGTAAATATAGTAGTAAATCAAATGTTGCGACAAAACCATCGGCACCAACTAACGGCAACGACATACCGAAAGGTTTTAAAAAAGTAGGACACGCATCTCCTACTCCAATTATTTCAGATTTCAAGGCTGATGACCCATCAAAAATTTTGGTAGGTGTATATGTCGAACACCAACGCTTTGGAAAAGGTCAAGTTATTGCTTTAGAAGGACGAGTTCCTGAAAACAAAGCGACGATCCTATTCGAAGGACAAGGACAAAAGCAACTGCTCTTGAAATTCGCCAAGCTGAGAGTGATAGAGATTTAAGGAATAGTATAGGTCGGGTTGTTTCAAAGTGATACTGCTTCGGTAACCACCTACGCATTACAAAGTACAAGCTCATCAAAAGGAGGAACAACAAAGCTATTCCTCCTTGACCTCCAAACACTTAAAATTGAATAAGAAAAACAAGGTTTGACCAATTGCTTTTTGTAAATTTGTGAACTTAATAAAAGAGCTTCCCTTCATTTTGAGGAAGAAATAATAAAATTTCCCCAGTAAACATGGAATACAATACCCAAAGAGCGGATCTTACCATTGCCGAATATGGTCGATCCATTCAAGAAATGGTTGAATTAGCCATTAATTTAGAAGATCGTGACGAGCGTACAAAAGCTGCCAAAACCATTGTAAATGCGATGGCCATCTTAAATCCAACGCTGAGAGAATTCGTTGATTACAAACATAAACTTTGGGATCACTTATTCATCATTTCCGACTTTAAATTGGATTGTGATTCACCATTTCCGATGCCTGATCAGGATTTAACACATGTTCGCCCTGATCCGCTCACCTACCCTCAGAAAAATATTAAACTTCGTCATTATGGGTCCATCATCGAATCCATGATTAAAGAAGCGCTCTTGATGGAAGATTCTCCGGAGAAGCAACAAGTAGTAGAAACGATTGCCAATTTTATGAAAATGAGTTACCTAACTTGGAATAGAGACTCGGTGGAAGATGAAGTAATTCGTGAACAATTGAATGATTATTCTGGTGGAAAACTTGTGCTACGCGACGACATCAAGTTAACAACACGTTTTATAGATTTACGTGAAGCGGATCGAAGAACGTTACGCAATAAAACTCAAAAAAAACGCACCACATACAATGGCGGATACAGTCGCGGAAAATAAGCCTGCAGAAACGATGAGTTCAACAGGAGGAAGTTTTGAAATTACGGGTGGCATTAAGCTTAGCGGTTCCATCGAGCCACAAGGGGCAAAAAACGAAGCATTACAAATTCTTTGTGCTGTATTATTAACCAATGAAACTTGCATCATTGAAAACGTCCCTGAAATTAGAGATGTTATAAAGCTCATTGAATTATTAAAAAAGATGGGCGTTCAGAGTGAACGAATAGCTCCTAATACATTCTCCTTTACGGCAAACAACATCGACCTCGATTACCTCGAGACAAAGGAGTTTGCAAAATTAGGCTCAGGACTTCGTGGATCCATTATGATTATTGGTCCGTTGTTGGCTCGCTTTGGTAAAGCCGCAATTCCTCGTCCGGGAGGTGATAAAATTGGTCGACGCCGATTGGATACTCATTTCATCGGGTTTCAAAATTTAGGTGCTAAATTCAACTTTGATAGCAACGAAAATTTTTATCGTGTCGATGCAAAACATTTGAAAGGAACGTACATGTTATTGGATGAAGCATCTGTAACCGGTACTGCAAATATTGTGATGGCTGCTGTGATGGCAGAGGGAACAACTTCCATTTACAACGCTGCTTGCGAACCTTACTTACAACAGCTTTGCAAGATGCTCAATCAAATGGGTGCAAAAATTTCTGGGATCGGATCCAACTTACTCACGATAGAAGGCGTAAAATCCTTGAAAGGAACTCGTCATCGTATCCTTCCAGATATGATTGAGGTAGGTTCATTCATTGGATTAGCTGCCATGACTCAAAGTGAGTTGACTATAAAAAATGTAGGATTAGCACATCTCGGAATTATTCCTACTACGTTCCAACGTTTAGGAATTAAAATGGAATTTAGAGGAGATGATATTTACATTCCAGCTCAAGAAATGTATGAGATCGATACCTTTATTGATGGATCCATTCTTACCATTGCTGATCAGATTTGGCCAGGATTTACTCCTGACTTACTAAGTGTTATTTTAGTTACAGCTACTCAAGCGAGCGGAACCATCTTGGTACATCAAAAAATGTTTGAGAGTAGATTGTTCTTCGTCGATAAATTAATTGATATGGGTGCGCAAATTATTTTGTGTGATCCGCATAGAGCTACTGTCATCGGTTTAGCCAGAAAGCATCCGTTGAAAGGAATTCAAATGACTTCACCTGATATTCGTGCTGGAGTAGCCTTGTTGATTGCTGCCCTATCTGCCAAAGGAAAGAGTGTAATACATAATATTGAACAAATAGACAGAGGATACGAACGCATTGACGAAAGGTTGAATGCGTTAGGAGCGCAAATCCGAAGGGTTTAGATGTTGGATGTTGGATGTTGGATGTTAGATGTTGGATAGTTGTTAGTTGTTAGTTGTTAAAGTCCAATCGCGAAGCCTCGCGACTAAAGTCTAATCCCGATAGCTATCGGGACTAAAGTCTAAAGTCTAAAAATTAAATTGATCATTAAAATTTAAATAAAACAGTAAATAATTTAAAGCCTTCGGGAACTTGGTATTATTTTTGCCAAGTCGAGGAATCTTACAAAAAAACATCTTAAACTATATGAAAAAATTAGCAATTGCATTAGGAATCAGTGGGTTTATCGCACTTTCCGTATTTACTTTAAGTTCATTTACTAAGAATCCACAAGCCAATACGGGTACCGCGGTGGGTAATAAAGCCACCGATTTGGTATTTACGAGTCCAGAAGGAAAAACTATCGCACTTAGCTCGTTAAAAGGTAAAATGGTGCTTTTAGATTTCTGGGCGAGCTGGTGTGGTCCTTGTCGCATGGAAAATCCACATGTTGTAGCAGCATATCACAAATACAAAGACCAAAAATTTAAGAATGCAAAAGGCTTCACTGTCTATAGTTTAAGCCTCGATCAAAATAAAGAAGCTTGGATGAAAGCCATTGCAAAGGATCAACTAGAATGGCCTAACCATGTGAGTGATTTGGGCGGATGGCAGTCACGTGGTGCAGCGATGTACGGTGTAAACTCTATTCCTGCTAGTTTCCTGATTGACGGAAACGGTGTTATCGTAGCAAAAGGATTACGTGGTGCAAGTTTAGAATCAGCGCTTGATTCGTACCTAGCTAAATCAACAAAAAAATAATATTGTTTATTTAATTAGTCCATTCAAATTTAATTTAAGAAGCCCCTAACCAAGGGGCTTTTTTATTGGAAAAAACGGCTCCCATCGACAGGCTGCCATCGACAAGCTCAGGCAGCTCAGGGAACTCAGGGAGCTCAGGCGGGTCAGGCGGGTCAGGCTGAGGTTCTCGAAGCCGAGGTTCTCGAAGCCAATTTTTACACACAATTAGTTCTAGATAACTTATGCTGACAAACTGTCTAGATTAACCTGATGGCAGTATTTTTGAACCGCGGAGAAAAAATCATTAAATCAAGCAATTATTTTATTCAAGAAAGAGTCGATGAGCCAAGAAAAGGAAATAAAACCAGAGAATACTGAAAACCTGGTTGAAGAAGAAATATTACGATCGTCAGAAGCGGAAGCGGCTGAGCAAAAACCAATTGAAGAAGATCCATTGGAAAAACTCGAAAAGGAAATTGCCGAATTAAAGGACAATCATTTACGCCAATATGCCGATTTCGAGAACTATAAACGCCGATCGATGAAGGAAAGAGTAGAGATGATTAAGTCGGCTGGGTCTGACATTATTTCCTCTCTATTACCCATTTTGGATGACTTTGACAGAGCATTGAAAGCTATGACTTCTGAGGTGGATGCCTCGAACCGAGAAGGAATTGTTTTGATTCAACAAAAGTTAATGGCTACGCTAGAGCAACGCGGATTAAAGCCTATGGAATCCATCGGAAAAGAATTTGATGTAGAATTGCATGAAGCCATTACAAAAATTCCTACGGACGATGAAAACATGAAGGATAAAGTAATTGATGAAGTAGAGAAAGGATATTGGTTAAACGAAAAAGTAATTCGATACGCTAAAGTAGTAGTAGGTTATTAAGTCCATCAAAATAAAAAAATAGAATTTAATTCTAGTGCTGACCAATTAATTTTTAAAAAAAATCATCCGCACTAAAAATAATATTGCATGTCAAAGAGAGATTATTACGAAGTATTAGGAGTTGCAAAAAACGCTACGGAAGCTGAAATAAAAAAGGCTTATCGTCAGATGGCTTTGAAATTCCATCCCGATAAAAATCCAGGTGATAAATCATCGGAAGATAAATTCAAAGAAGCTGCTGAAGCGTATGAAGTATTAAGCAACCCTGAGAAAAAAACGCGATACGATCAATTTGGACATGGCGGATTAGGAAGCAACGGTGGTCATGGTGGACAGAGCATGAACATGGAAGATATCTTCAGTCAGTTTGGAGATATATTCGGAGGAGGAAATCCTTTTGAAAGCTTTTTTGGTGGCGGAGGAGGACAAGGTCGTGGAGGAAGAAGAACTGTTAACCGCGGAACCAATCTTAGAATAAAAGTAAAACTTACGCTTGAAGAAATTGCGAAAGGCGCTGAGAAAAAAATAAAAGTAAATAAATTAGTAGCGTGTCAAACCTGTGGAGGATCTGGTGCACAAGCAGGTACTGGAGCATTTTCTACTTGCAATATGTGCAAAGGAAGCGGGCAAATACGCAGAGTGACAAATAGCTTTTTAGGACAGATGCAAACCATCACTACATGTCCCACTTGTCACGGCGAAGGACAAACCATTGCAAGCAAATGCAAAGGATGTACGGGTTCAGGAGTACAACAAGGAGAAGAAATTATTACCATCAATATTCCTGCAGGTGTTTCTGAAGGAATGCAATTATCGGTAAGTGGAAAAGGAAATGCAGCAGAGCGTGGTGGAATTCCGGGTGACTTATTAATTGTTGTAGAAGAAATCCCACATCCCAGTTTACAGCGTGATGGTGAACATTTAATTTATGATTTATACATTTCTTTTGCAGATGCATCTTTAGGTTGTTCTGTAGAAGTTCCGACGATAGAAGGCAAAGCGAAAATTAAAATAGATCCAGGTACGCAAGGCGGAAAAGTACTTCGCTTAAAAGGAAAAGGTGTTCCTGCGTTAAACTCGTATGCAAAAGGAGATTTGTTAGTGAACATCAATGTTTGGACACCGCAACAACTCAGCACCGAAGAAAAGAAAACTTTAGAGAAATTACGCGACGCAGAAAACTTCAAACCCAATCCGGGTAAAGGAGATAAGAGTTTCTTTGAGCGAATGAAAGAGTATTTTCATTAGAAGGCGTTAGACACTCGATACTCGATACTCGATACTCGATGCTCGATGCTCGATACTCGATGCTCGATGTTTGATGTTTGAAAGTTAAATCTAGAAGCTAGTCGCGAGGCTTCGCGACCAGTATCCAGTATCTAGTATCCAGAATCCAAAAAAACTTTAACTGAAAGAAAAATTATAAGAAACTACCAAAACAATATACCGGACAGTATTACTTATCCCATCCATCAAATCGCTTCCCAATCATTTCAAAAAGTTTTTCGTTATGCGGCTGGTAGTAATCGAGTAACTTATGGCGAAGGGTATCCGACATTTTATCATATTCGCCTCCCGCATTAAACACTTTATACTTTTCGGGTTCCCAAGGTTGGAGTCCAATAAAATTTACGACTTCTTTAAAATAAGGAGCAGGGTCTTCATAAAACTTTTCACTCTGAATAACCATAATTTGATCTTTAGGAAAATGTTGATACCAATTTTCTAATTGTTCAGCATAACAACCTCGGCGTATGTATGAAAAATATTTATGCTCGAAACTGGAATAATTTGGATCATTACGAAGTCGTTCTTCGTGACCTTGGATGCGTGTATCTTCTAAACGAATTGCCTCTTCAAAATCGGTTAATGGCTCTATGCCTAATCGCACTTGATTGTTAAAACTGGAGATCGCACGATCAACAGGATTACGTAGCATGCAAATCATTTTCACATTTGGAAGCAATGCCTTTACTCTTTGAGGAGATAATGGATGTGCTAAATAATAAGGCGACGACTCTCCAGTCATGCAATGCTGAGATAATTCTAATTCCCTACTTTTTAATTTTTGTTGCGTAATGAAATGCGAACGATACCAATTCTCTCCTTTGTGAAAATAATAATCAAAATAATGAACTTCCTTTTTGAAACAGGAGAAAACTGCGGGATGCTGAATTAAATAATTATACAAGGAAGTAGTTCCGCATTTAGCGGCGCCGATAATTAAATACTCAGGTAAAATACGATTTGCACCGCTCCATAAACGTAATTTTTCTTCTCCTTTATAAAGAAATTGATGGATGAGCGACTTGCTTTTTTTTGATGACATTTTTTTTAATTCAATCGAGAGTATCTTTTTCCATTCACAATATTATTCTGTCTAAATCTATGTG